>JAFRDM010000025.1 GCA_017403885.1 Oscillospiraceae bacterium | reverse complement strand
GCGGCTGGTGGCTTGCCAGATGTCCATGGACATCATGGGGATCAGGAAGGAAGAACTGATCGACGGCGTGGAGCTGGGCGGTGTTTCCACTTTCCTGGGATCCGGCGAGCAGTCGGATATGAGTTTGTTTATCTGAATGACAATGAGCGAAAAACTGAATCAACTAAAAGAATATCTGCTGTCTCAGGGCAGCACGCTGATAGCGTATAAAAGGGACGGTGTCCGGCATCACTTTCTGGACAAATATTCATAGACAAAAAAACGCGCCGGATGGTATTATAGGAGCATCCAGCTTTCGCATGATCATGATGTTGGATGCATATCAGAACTGTTAGGAGGATGATTCCTTTGTCCGAAGCCTTGAACATTATCCAGGACCCGACCCTGACCTACCATCAGGAGCTGCTCGCCCTGGCCCGCCTCGGAGAGAGCACCGACGATTCCCTGCGCTATTCCGATGAATACTACGAGGCAAAGAGAAAGGGCGCGCTCTGCGACCTCAACGAGGGTGTGATGCCCTATCGCCCGCGTTACATATGCCCGGACTACGAGCTGCTCTTCCAAAAGGGCTGCACATTCCTGGGGCTGGAGCCGCCGAAGGATCTGCTCGAGGCCGTGAACGCGCTGGAGATCTTCTACTGCCACGTCCCCTCGATCACCTCCTTCCCGGTGTATCTGGGCGATCTGGACAAGCTGCTGGAGCCCTTTGTGCGCAAGGAGGACCGCGCTTTCGCCAAGAAGGTGCTGGGTCTGTTTCTGCGCAATATCGACCGCGTGCAGACCGACTCCTTTGTCCACGCCGACATCGGCCCCGAGGATAGTGTGACCGGGCGCATCCTGCTGGAGCTGACCGAGGAGATGCAGCTGGCCATCCCGAACCTGACGCTGAAATATGACCCGGAGAAGACCAGCGACGACTTTGCTCTGGCCTGCGTGCGGTGCATGCTGAAAACCGCCAAGCCCTCCTTTGCCAACCACCGCATGTTCGTCAAAGAGTGGGGCGAGCGTTATGCCATCGCCTCCTGCTACAATGGCCTGAGCATCGGAGGCGGCGGCTACACCTTGCCGCGCCTGCGCCTGTACGAGTGTGCTCTGGGCGCCGGGAGCCCCGAGGATTTCCTTGAGCGCGAGCTGCCGCGCCATATCGACCTCCAGCTCGAATACATGGACAAGCGCGTGAAGTTCATCGTCGAGCAGTCGAGCTTCTTCAAGACCAACTTCCTCGTTACCGAGGGCTTCGTCAGGCAGGAGAACTTCACCGGTATGTTCGGCGTGGTGGGTCTGGCCGAGTGCTGCAATCATCTGCTCGGCATCACAGACAAGAAGAAGGGCTTCGGCATGAACGAGGAGGCCACCGCCCTCGGTTTAAAAATCATGGATGCGATCGACGCGCGCGTGGCCGCCCACGAGGCGCCCTACTGCGACGCCTACGGCCATCGCTACCGCCTGCACGCCCAGGTAGGCATCGATACGGACGGTATGGATGACTCGCCCGGCACGCGCATCCCCATCGGCGTGGAGCCGACGATGCTCGAGCAACTCGAGGTCAACGAGAAGTTCCACCCCTATTTCCCCACCGGCACGGGCGATATTTTCAAATTTGAAGAGACCTGGCTCAAGACCCCCGAGGCGGTCCTCGCGATCATCAAGGGCTCGCTCTCGAACGGCCTGCGCTATTTCTCCGGCTATCTCGAGAACAACGACGTCGTGCGCGTCACGGGCTATCTCGTCAAAAAGAGCGAGATCGAGAAGCTGCGCTTAAAGAAGCAGTCGCTCAATAACGTCACGGTCTTCGGCATGGGCGCGCAGGACGGCGGCCACGCGCTCGACCGCAGGGTGCAGCAGCATGATGAAAGCGCCGGTCAATAAGATCATCCCCTTTTCGAATGTAGACGGGCCGGGCAACAGGACCGCGATCTTCTTTCAGGGCTGCCCTTTCAACTGCCTGTTCTGCCACAATCCCGAGACCATCCATCTCTGCCGCAGCTGCGGGCTGTGCGTGGAGAAATGTCCCGCCGGGGCGCTGGGCTTTGATGAAAGGGGACAGGTCGTCTGGGACAGCGCGAAATGCGTCCAATGCGACAGCTGCATCAAGATTTGCCCGCACGACGCCTCGCCGAGGATCCGCTGGATGACGGTGGAAGATCTGCTCGGGGAAGTCCGCCGCGCCGCGCCCTATATCGAGGGGATCACCACCTCGGGCGGGGAATGCACGCTGCACAACGAGTTCCTCATTGCGCTCTTCACCGAGGTGCGCAAGCTCGGCAAGAGCTGCCTGGTCGACTCCAACGGATCGTTCGATTTCGAGCGCGACCCCCGCGTGCTGACGGTTTCAGAGGGTGTGATGCTCGACGTCAAGGCTGTAGAGAAAGCGTGGAGCGAGAAACTGATCTCCCATCCGCGGGAGATCGTGCTCAAAAATCTCGATTATCTGCTCTCTGTCGGGAAGCTCTATGAGGTGCGGACGGTCATCTTCCCGGGCCGTGACCGGGAGAACGAGGAAACCGTTCGCTATGTGGCGGAGCACATCCGTGACAACTGCTTTTACAAAATCATCCGCTACCGTCCCTATGGTGTGCGGGAGAAGTATCAGAAGCTGCTCGGCGAGTTCGAGACCGAAGCCGGGTACGCCGAGCGCTTTGCGCTGCTCGCCCGCGGCCTTGGCGCGAAAAAGGCGTATGTTGTATAGACAAGGAAGCGATATCATGACGATACAGGAAGATTTCACCCGCGTGCTTCGGGAGACCGGGGCCGGACGCGCCTCGGAGATCACAAAAGAAATAGACGGGGAGCGCTATGTCCGGCGCTTTATCCCGGAGGAACGGCTGATCCTGCTCGGCGGCGGTCATATTGCTGTCCCGCTGTGCAAAATGGCGTCCATGCTCGACTTTGCCGTGACTGTGGCGGACGACCGGCCGAGCTTTGCCAACAGCGCCCGCTTTCCCGACGCCGCGCAGGTGATCTGCGAGAGCTTTGCCAGGGCGATCGAGGACTTGCAGATCCGGCCTTCGGATTATGTCTGCGTGATCACGCGCGGCCACCGCTGGGACGGCGAATGCCTCCGGCAGATCCTGCGGGGCGAGTATCCCTCCTATCTCGGCATGATCGGCTCGCGCCGGCGCGTGACGGGTCTGCTGGGGCTTCTGCGCGAGGAGGGTTTTGACGCCCAAAAGCTCGCTGCCATCCACACGCCGATCGGGCTGAAAATCGGTGCGGAGACGCCGGCTGAGATCGCGGTCTCCATCTGTGCGGAGCTGGTGCAGCATCGGCGCAGCCATCCCGCGGAAGAAGACGACGCCGTGCTGGAACGGACGGACACCAACTTTGAGCTGCTGCGCTTCCTCGCAGAAGGCAAAGCCCCGGCCGCGCTCATGACGGTGATCTCTACGATGGGCTCGACGCCGGTGGAATCGGGCGCGATCATGGTCATGGACAGCCTCGGAAGAACGATCGGCACCGTCGGGGGCGGCTGCGGAGAGGCGGAGGTCATGACGGCGGCGCGGCATCTGATCGGAACCGGACAGGCAAAAATCATCGAAGTGGACATGACCAACGACATCGCGGAAGAGGAAGGCATGGTCTGCGGAGGGAAGATGCGCGTTCTCATCGAGGATATCGGAAACTGACAGGTGAACAACAGCAGGGAAGGCGTCTGCCCCTCGCGGCAGACGCCTTCCCTGTTCTTTATCTCATCCTGTACCCCGGAGGTTTCCCCCAGCTCAGTCATTTCCTTCGAGCACAACAAGGTCGCCGGCCTTGGCCTCGCCCTCCGTGAGGACGATCGCAAAGATGCCCTCGCGCGGCATGACGCAGTCTCCCGCCTGCCGGCGGATCGCGCAATCGGAGTGACATTCCTTGCCGATCTGCGTCACCTCGCACAGAGCCGTGCCGACCCGCAGCCTAGTTCCGACCGGGAGCTTGTACAGCTCGATCCCTTCGCACAATATATTTTCGGCAAAAGCTCCGGGGAAAAGAGGGATGCTGATTTTCTCCTGCAGACGATCCACGCTCTCCTGACCGAGCAGGCTGACCTGCCGGTGCCAGTTGCCGGCGTGGGCGTCCCCGTCGATCCCGTGCTCCGGCCGGAGATGTACGCTCTCGACCGGATGCTTCTGCTGCCCTTTTCTTTCGCTGATACAGACGGCTTTGATCACAGCGGTTTGGATAATCATAAGCAGCGCCCTCCAAAACATATCTCTTTACTATGTTATATATCATTTCACCCGATCCGTCAATTCTTTTCACTCTTTTCCTTTTGTCATTCCGCCTGCAAATATCTATTGACAACAAGCGGAATTCCGATAGAATTATATCAACCTACTAATTCAATGGGTGATAACGTGGACGCGACAAAGCCTTCCTTGATATATCCCGACATGCTCCACCTGGCCGGACATGCGGCGAACTGCTTTCCGGACAAGCCCTTTTTTCTGTGCGCGGACGAGAAGATGCCGTCTGTGACCGGCGCGGAGCTCTACGGGTACTGCAAAAAGGCGGCAGCCGTACTGGAGGAATTCACGGCAGAGCAGCACATCGCCCTTCTCGGGCCGGGCAGCGCGGCCTGGCTGACAGCGTATTTCGCCGTGCTCTCCGCCGGGCGGGTGATCGTACCGCTGCACGACGGCATGCAGCAGCAGGAGCTGGAAGACTGTCTGCGGCTGGCCGACTGCGGGCTTCTTCTCTACGACGAGCGCCGCGGCGAGACCGCCGCTTTGCTCGCACAGGCGATCCCGGGCCTCGCGCTCTTGGAGCTGCATGAATTCGTCGAAAGGCTGCGGGAAGAAAAAAGGGAGTCTCTTCCGAAACTGGAGCCGAATGCCGTCGCCGCGATGTACTTCACCTCCGGGACGACCGGAAAGCCCCGCTGCGTGCTGCTCACGCACCGGAATATGGGTTCTCAGGTCAGCGCCGTGACCGAGGTGATCCCACTTTCGGAAACGGACGTGGGGCTCTCGCTCCTTCCGTTGAGCCACACCTTCGAGATCATGACCCATGTCGCCGGGGCGCTGCACTGCGGCGGCACGCTGTATCTCAACGAGAGCGTGCGGACGGTCAAGAAAAACCTCCGGGAAAAGCGGCCCACCATCCTCGTGGCCGTCCCGCTGATCCTCCAGACGCTTCACAAGGAAATCCTGACTACCGCGAGAAAGCAGGGGCGGCTGGATGCGCTGCAGAATGCGCTCTGTCTGAGCGACTCGCTGCGGAAGATCGGGCTCAACATGAGCGGGCGTCTTTTCGGAGAAGTGAAAGAGCTCCTTGGCGGCCGGCTGCACACGATCATCTGCGGCGGCGCGGCGCTGGATCCGGAGCTGATCCGCTTCTTCCGGGCGTTGGGGATCGAGGTCCTGCAGGGCTACGGGATCACGGAGTGCTCCCCCGTCGTGTCCGTGAACCGGCCGGGGAAAAACGTGGTCGGCTCGGTCGGTCGGCCCCTGCCCTGCTGCGAGGTGAAGCTCGACGGGCGCGAGATCTGCGTCCGCGGAGACAGCGTTTCGCCCGGCTACTACAAGGACGAGAAGGCCACCACGGAGAGCTTTCGGGACGGCTGGTTCCACACGGGCGACCTGGGAAGGCTGGATCCGATGGACAATCTCTTTTTCGAGGGCCGGATCAAAAATCTGATCATCCTGGCCAACGGGGAAAACGTCTCTCCGGAGGAGCTGGAGGAAAAGCTCTATCAGACCGAGGGTATCCTGGACGCGGCCGTCTATGAAAAGGACGGCCGGATCACGGCGGAGCTCTTCGTGGATCGGGCGCTGATCCCGGATATTCCCGCCGCATGGCGGATCGTCAGCCCCATCAACCGCAGTCTGGCCTCCTTCAAGCAGATCGGCGATATCGTGCTGCGGGAGACGGAATTTGAGAAAACAGCGACCCGGAAAATCAAACGCTATAAACTGAAAGGGAATTAAGGGATGGAAGAAAAGATAAAGGAGATCCTCTCCGAGGTGTCCGGCGTCCCGCTCACGGAGCTGCGAGACGATACACGGCTGGTCGGAGACCTGGGCATGAGCTCGTTTGATCTGGCCGATACGGTTGTCAGCGTGGAGGAGACCTACGGCGTCAAGATCCCCGACGAGCGTTTCGGAGAACTGGAAACCGTGGCGGATATTCTCCGCGTCATCCGGGAGGAGAATGCGCTATGATCCTCAACGGTCTTCCGCATCTTGATCCGGCGTCGGTCAAGTTCGATCACAGCTTCGTCTTCGACGCGCACAACCACGACAGAAAGCAGCTCATTACCCGCTGGCGCGGGACGGTGGTCGAGCGCACACACCTGGGCTATGCCGTCACCGGCTGGCAAAAGAGCATCTATCATTTCGGCGGCTTAAACCGCGAGGTGCCGATCCTGGTCAGCATGCTGCTGGACGAAACCGGCCGGATCCGCAGCCTGAAGATCGACGAGCGGAGCAAGGGCAGCCAGGGCAGGCGCTGTGACTTTGCCTGCCTGGAGACCCTCTGCGGGGAAAAACTGCTCGGCACCCCGCTGGCGGAGCTGGGCAGCCGGGTGTCCTCCGCGCCGGACGTCAAGTGCCTGCACCTCTTTGAGATCCTCAGTGCCTGCGCCTCGTTCTTCGGCACCCTCGCCGCGCGGGGACTGACGGAAGGAAGCGAGCAGGAGTATATCGAGATCCGCCCGGAGAGAGACGGGCTGGTTTCTGATTCCACGCACGAGATCCTCGGGCAGCGCGATCAGACGCAGGTCCGGCTGGAATACCGCACATCGCCCAGGCTGGGCAGGGAAAACCTGGCCGAAAGCCTCGACGCTGCGGTGACCGTACAGTATAACGGGGAGGAGACTCTCACAGAGGAACTCCATGCCTCTGATTTTGAGAGCGTCTACGCGCAGCTCAACCGGCTGTTCTCCAAGTGCCATCACCGGGAAAAGGCCTTCTTCGGTTTGAAGGGCCGCGTGCGCTTTTTCAACTCTCCCTCCATGGTCGGCCTCTTTCTTCTGACGATCAGCCACAGTTTTGTCCCCGGCCTTGTGTCGCGCGCATGGAGGATCGAGAAGATCCTGCACTATCTGCAGACCGGCTACGGCAAAAATCCATGCAAGGGCTTCGGCGGATAAAAAAAGGATTGACAAGAGAATTCTTGTGTGCTATAAACATATCATCTTAATAGGTTTTACTTCGGAGGCCATTATGGGTAAGGCGAGCTTCAACTGCATGATGTGTTGTGACATGCGCTGTGAGATGCGCGTGTGCTTTGCCTTGCCCATTTGAGCTCTCCTATTGCTTTGCAGACGGCCGGGGACCCAGACGGGCTCCCCGGTTATTTTGTTTTTGTGGGTGATTGCATTTGAAGATTTATTTAGAGCGGCTGCTCCGTCATAATTTCCGAAAGGGTCGAATGACGTCGGAACAAGGCCATAAAGTCATGGAGCCGCATATATTCGGCTCCATCGACCGATGACCTTGTTCCTCCTCTCCCGCTCAAACCCGCTCCGCTGGGCTTTGATCGGGTATGAAAAAGCGGAAAAACTATCAATAAGGGGTATTGATCATGTCCAACTATAAATTTGAAACGCTGCAGCTTCATGTCGGTCAGGAACAGGCCGATCCCGCCACCGACGCACGCGCCGTCCCCATCTACCAGACGACCTCCTATGTCTTCCACAACTCCGCCCATGCAGCGGCACGCTTCAACCTGACGGACGCCGGAAACATCTACGGCAGACTCACAAACTCCACCCAGGACGTACTGGAAAAGCGCCTCGCCGCGCTGGAGGGCGGCGTGGGCGCGCTGGCTCTTGCCTCCGGCGCAGCAGCGGTAACCTATGTCATCGAGGCGCTGGCGCAGAAAGGCGACCACATCGTTGCGCAGAAGACGATTTACGGCGGCAGCTATAATCTTCTGGCCCATACCCTGCCGCTCTACGGCATTGAGACCACCTTTGTGGACGCGCACGATCTGGATGAGGTAAAGGCCGCCGTTCGGCCAAACACCAAGGCGATCTATCTGGAAACGCTGGGCAATCCCAATTCCGACATTCCGGACATCGACGCCATTGCGGCGATCGCCCACGCCCATCAGATCCCCCTTGTGATCGACAACACCTTTGGCACGCCCTATCTGTTCCGGCCCATTGAGCATGGCGCGGATATCGTGCTGCATTCCGCCACCAAGTTCATCGGCGGCCATGGCACGACGCTCGGCGGCATCGTGGTGGATTCCGGCAAGTTCGACTGGAAGGCCGCCGGTAAGTTTGCGCCTATTGCGGAGGCCAATCCCAGCTATCACGGCATCTCCTTTGTGGACGCGGCCGGTCCCGCTGCCTTCATTACCTATCTGCGGGCTATTATTCTTCGTGACACCGGTGCCTGCATTTCTCCCTTCAACGCCTTTCTGCTGCTGCAGGGCGTGGAGACCCTCTCCCTGCGCCTCGACCGCCATGCGGAGAACACCAAAAAGGTGGTGGAGTTTCTCGCCGGGCATCCGCAGGTGGAGAAGGTCAACCACCCCTCGCTGCCCGATCATCCGGATCACGCGCTGTTTGAGAAGTACTTCCCCAACGGCGGCGCCTCCATCTTCACCTTCGATATCAAGGGCGGCGTGAAGGAGGCCCATGCCTTCATCGACGCGCTGGAGATCTTCTCGCTGCTGGCCAATGTGGCGGACGTGAAGAGTCTGGTCATCCACCCGGCCACCACGACGCACTCTCAGCTGAGCGCGGAGGAGCTGGAGGCCGCGGATATCCATCCCAACACCATTCGTCTGTCCATCGGCACCGAGCATATCGACGATATCCTCGCGGATCTGGAAAAGGGCTTTGCTGCCGCGGCAGCGCTCGCATAACAGGAGGAGAAACATGGAATTCTATGTAGAACAGGCCGTGCTGGACGCGGGGATCAAGATTGTGTTCGCAAAGGTCTGCGGTCTCGACAATCACGGCGAGGATCCGGAATGGGCCGCATACCGCGACAAGCGCCTGGAAGAGCTGTATGAGGAGTATGCGGAGCTGGACGTCCACGCCGACCCAATTCTGGAGGGCTTCAACATCCTGCATGACAAGACCGGGGTCAAGCGCCGCAAGAACATCCCCGCCAGCGAAAACCTCATCAAGCTGCTCAAGAAGAACCACGGTATGTTCTACATCAACCAGGCGGTGGATATCTATAACCTGATCTCTCTGGAGAGCAAGCTGGCCCTCGGCGCACATAACATCGACCGGGTGGACGGAAACGTCACCCTGCGCTTCACCGACGGCAGCGAACGCTTTGTGCCCATCGGCCAGACGGAGCCTGTGCCTGTCGCGCCGCACGAGTACTGTTACTGCGACGACGCCAACGAGGTACTCTGCCGCCTGGAGGTCCGCCAGGTGGAGAAGACCAAAGTTGACGAAAAAGCGCAGAACATTTTCTATATCGTGCAGGGCAACGAGGCCACGCCGGATGAGATGCTGCATGAGACTGCGCAGAAGATCATTGACCTGACAACAAAATACTGCGGAGGAACCGGAATCATCATCAAGCCAGGCATAAAAGAATCCGCTGTCATATGAAAGAAGGAATCGCCGCCATGTCCCTGTTGAGAGAGCGATGTTGCCCCTGTTTCACTATCGGTAAACTCACATTTAATTAAAAACTAATGAAACAGGAGGAACTATCATGTCTAACATCTATACATCCGCCGATCAGCTGATCGGAAAGACTCCTCTGCTGGAGCTGACCAACATCGAAAAGGAAGAGGGTCTGGAAGCAAAGCTCCTGGCCAAGCTCGAATACTTCAACCCCGCGGGCTCCGTCAAGGACCGCATCGCCAAGGCGATGATCGACGACGCCGAGGCGAAGGGCCTGCTGAAGCCGGGCTCTGTACTTGTCGAGCCCACCTCCGGCAACACCGGCATCGGCCTCGCCTCCGTCGCGGCGGCCCGCGGCTACCGCATCATCATCGTCATGCCCGAGACCATGAGCGTCGAACGCCGACAGCTGATGAAGGCCTACGGCGCGGAGCTGGTGCTCACCGAGGGCTCCAAGGGCATGAAGGGCGCCATCGCCAAAGCTGACGAGCTGGCGAAAGAGATCCCAAACGCCTTCATCCCCGGGCAGTTTGTAAACCCGGCGAATCCCGCCGTCCACAAGGCCACCACCGGCCCGGAGATCTGGGCGGACACCGACGGCAAGGTGGATATCTTTATCGCGGGCGTCGGGACCGGCGGCACGATCACCGGCGTGGGCGAGTACCTCAAGGAGCAGAATCCCGCCGTAAAGGTCGTGGCGGTAGAGCCTGCCGGCTCGCCGGTCCTCTCCAAGGGGACGGCAGGCACCCACAAGATCCAGGGCATCGGCGCTGGCTTTGTCCCGGAGGTGCTGAACACCGCCGTTTATGATGAGATCATCGCCGTGGAGAACGAGGACGCCTTTGCCGCCGGCAGGCTGGTCGGACGGAAAGAGGGCGTGCTGGTAGGCATCTCCTCCGGCGCGGCGGTCTGGGCCGCGATCCGGCTGGCCAAGCGCCCGGAGAACAAGGGCAAGACCATCGTGGCGCTCCTGCCCGACACAGGCGACCGCTATCTCTCCACCCCGCTCTTTGCCGAATAATATGGATCAGACACTGCCGATCCTGACGCGTCAGACCGCCCGCGCCCTTGAACGCCTGGACGCCTCGTTTGACGGCGAAGCCCGCAGCGCTGCTGGACTGCGCCTACAGGCGGAGCGCTTTACCGATCTGATGATCGACGCGCTTTTTCCGCGCTTCTCGTTTGACCGCACCTCACGGGAATCGCGTCTGCTGCAGGCGGCCGGGGTGCTGGAGGACTGCCTTGCACACATTCCGGACTCGCCGCCTTTGGAGGCGGTCTTCGCCGCCCTGCTGCAAAGTCTGCCGGAAGTCAGGCGGCAGCTGCAGACCGACCTGATCGCCGCCTATCAGGGGGACCCCGCGGCGAAAAGCCTCGACGAGGTCATCCTCTGCTATCCGGCCTTCACGGCCATCAGCACCTACCGTCTGGCCCATATCCTGTATCGGGAGAACGTGCCGCTCCTGCCGCGCATGATGACGGAGTACGCCCACCGCCTGACGGGGATCGACATCCATCCCGGTGCGGTCATCGGCGATTCCTTCTTCATCGACCACGGCACCGGCGTGGTGATCGGGGAGACGACGACCATCGGCTGCAGCGTCAAGCTGTATCAGCACGTCACGCTCGGCGCCAAGAGCTTTGAGGTCGGGGAGGACGGGACGCTCGTCAAAGGGATCAAGCGGCATCCGGATATCGGCGATCGCGTCATCATCTATTCCGGCGCCACGATTCTGGGCGGAGAGACGCAGATCGGGAACGACTGCATCATCGGCGGCAGCGTGTGGCTGACGCATTCGGTCCCTGCCGGGAAAATGGTTCTGGCCCGCGCAGCCGTGACGGACGCGCCGCTGACAAAAGAGCTTGTGACAAACCCTGTGCTGGACTGCTCCATGCTGTAAAAAGAGCTTCCGGGATCTCGTGATCCCGGAAGCTCTTTTTTCGTTTTACGGTTTCTGTTATTCTTTCATGAGGTCCCGTACGGTAAAGCCGCCGAGGTATTCGCTGACGACCTTCTCCAGACCCTTCCACAGGGGGAGCGTCCGGCACGAGTCCGCACGGGAGCAGGGCGCGCTGCCCTCCTCGAGGCAGGCTACGGGAGCGATCGAACCGTCTGCCGATTGCAGGACATCCAGAACGCTGATCTCTTCAGCCGGTCTGGAGAGCCGATAGCCGCCGCCTTTCCCGCGCACGCCTTCTATGAACTGCCCTTTCACCAGATCCTTTACGATGCTCTCCAAATATTTTTCGGAGATCTCCTGTCGCTCGGCAGCTTCCTTGAGCGTAATGTATCCCTCGTTCTGGTTCTCGGCCAGATCCACAAGAATTCTCAGTGCATAGCGCCCGCGGGTAGAGATCATCATGTGCTTATCCTCCTGTCTGGTTCTTAACCTATTATATCGTGGGGTTTGTTTAATTTCAAGGTGGCGGGCGAGGAGACGGAGGGAAAAGTCTTTACAAGCTCTACAGGCCTTCTTTTTCATGCGCTTTCACGCTGCCTGTCCTTTCTTTGACTGTCCCGGCCGCATGCCGGTTCCACTTGCTTTCATAGCTGTTTTTAATAAGGACAGCATTGAAATCCGGCCGGTTTCATGCTATAGTGATCACATCAAAAAGAGTATAACAAACGGTCAAAACAATCCTGTTTATCGTCAAAGCCGCTGTAAACAGCCCCAACAATTTGGACCTGTGATAGCCGCTTTGATCGCTTTTTGATAGCAAAAGTCCGTAGACCCCAGGGGTTGAGGATAATGGGAATCAAACGGAGTCACGTCGAGATAAATCTCCTAAACAAAAGCAGTTAAAGTCGGGATTTGCTTGGCGAATACGAATAAAAAAGTTACCGCGGGCCGTATCAAGCGGCCCGCGGCGCTTTGCGGAGAGGACATGGAAGAAAACAAGACGAAAAAGCGGCCCCGCAAGAGGGTCCGGCTGCTGATTTTGATGCTGTTCCTGCTGGCTGCGGGCTTCGCGGTATTCACCGCCGCGTATTATCGCGCCGACGCCGCCGCGCTCGCCGCCATGAACTCGGACGAAGGCGCGACGGTCTCGCGGACGGACTACGGCTGGTTCTTCGACGGGCCGGGCGAGGAGGCGGCGCTGATCTTCTACCCCGGCGCGAAGGTAGAGGAGACGGCCTACGCTCCGCTGCTGCGTCTGCTCGCGGAACGGGGCGTGGACGTCTGCCTGCTGAAGATGCCGCTGCGTCTGGCCTTTTTCGACATGGACCGGGCCGAGGCCGTGCTCCGCGAGCACGATTACGTGCGCTGGTACGTCGGCGGACATTCTCTGGGCGGTGCCGTCGCGGCGATCTGCGCCGCGAAGCATCCCGGTGATTTCGCGGGCGTGGTGCTCTGCGCGGCCTATCCCACCAAACCGCTGGACGGATCCATGACGGAACTGAGCCTTTACGGCTCGGAGGACGGCGTACTCGACCGCGGACGGCTGGAGGCGGGGCGGCAGTATGCTCCCGCCGGGAGCGAGGAATTTGTGATCGCGGGCGGCAATCACGCCCAGTTCGGCAGCTACGGGGCGCAGCGCGGCGACGGCGAGGCGACGATCACGCCCGAGGAGCAATGGACGCAGGCCGCGGACTTCATCGCCGCCGGGATCGACAAAGCGGCGTGAACAGGCAACAGGAAAAGAGGCTCGAAAGAGCCTCTTTTCCTGTTGCTTCAAGCCGATGAATACGGAGTTCGTCGGCACGATCGCCGATCGCGTTTCAGTACATCGCGCCCTGCTTCTGCTTGAGGGAAAGATGGTCCGCGATCATCGCGATGAACTCGGAATTCGTCGGCTTGCCCTTGATATTGCTCACCGTGTAGCCGAAGAACTTCTGCAGCACCTCGATGTCGCCGCGGTCCCAGGCGACCTCGATCGCGTGGCGGATCGCGCGCTCGACGCGGCTGGGCGTGGTCGCGAACTTGCGCGCCACCTCCGGATAGAGCACCTTTGTGACCGCGTTGATCATGTCCATATCCCGGATGGTCAGGATGATCGCCTCGCGCAGATACTGATAGCCCTTGATGTGCGCCGGGACGCCGATCTCATGGATGATGTCGGTGACGACGCTCTCAAGCCCCGCGTCGGCCGCGCTGCGCCGGGAGGCGTTCAGCTCATAGCCCGGCAGCACGCCCTCGCCGCGGTCGGCGCCGCAGAGCTGGCGGATACGGATCAGCAGCGCGGCGGGGTCGCAGGGCTTGGAGATAAAATAATCCGCCCCGAGCGCGGAGCACTCACCCACGACCTTGCCGTTGACAAAACCCGAGAGCACGATGACATGCGGCCTCGGCTCACACTCGCCGAGACGGCGCAGCAGCTCGAGCCCGTCGAGCTTGCTCAGAACAAGGTCGAGCAGCAGCACGTCCGGCTTCAGCTCGCCGATGAGCGCGAGCGCGTCCGCGCCGTTGTCGGCCGAGCCGACGACTTCCATATCTCCCTCCTCCGAAATAAGGTCGCTTACAAGCGAAGAAAAATCCGGATTGGCGTCGGCGATGAGTATGCGGATCTTAGTTTCCATAACGTTTAT
Source organism: Oscillospiraceae bacterium (assembly GCA_017403885.1). Taxonomy (GTDB): domain Bacteria; phylum Bacillota; class Clostridia; order Oscillospirales; family Oscillospiraceae; genus Limivicinus. Next base: position 21,837 of record JAFRDM010000025.1, on the reverse strand, counting down.
CCTCCCAAAATACGATGTGCGGGGCGATCCTGACTTTTCGCAGGAAAATTACCGATCTGTCGTAGTAAAAATACCATAACTGACACTCTCAAACAACAGAACGCTGTCGAATAGGGCGGAGAACTTGTTGACATAATACGACAACCGCTCGGAAACATCAACCGGTTTCGACAAATTCTTCCGTCCTATTTTGCCCTGCCGTGTCGAATTTTGTCGAATCGCCCGGGAAAAATGGGAGGCGGCGGATCCCCGGGCGCATACGACTACGGCTCGCCGTAGAGGAGCTCGAAGCTGTCATAGTGATCCGGGCTGTAATAGATCAGCCCGTCGTTGGAAAAAACGATGCGCTCCGCCCCGCGCGTCGAGCGGCGCTCACCGACGTCGCACTCGGTCCACACGCGGCCCGGGGCCTTCGGAAGCAGACCCTCGCGGTTATAGAAGCGGTCGCCGCCGATCGACTTGCCCGGCAGCACCTTGCCGACCGCACCGCCGGTCCAGCCCGCAGCCTCGGCCTCGGCCTTGGTGATGTAGTTTGCCGGCAGATGGCCGTAGAGGTGGATATACAGCGCGAGCTCGTCCTTTGAGGTGTATTCGCCGTCCTCGTCGACGGCGAGCTCGTCCGGCGGGGCCGCTTCGGGCGCGCTCTCAGGCGGCGCGGCGGGGCTCTCCGCCGGGATCGCCGCCGTCGCGGCAGGCTGCCCGGAGCCGGACAGGGCGGGGAGGATCACGCTCTCCGCCAGCATGACGAGGGCGAAGATCAGGATGAACATCAGTGCGAAGCGCAGCAGTTTTTTCATGGGAAAGCCATCCTTCAGCGGTTTTTCTTTATCTTACCACAGCCTTGCCGCGCGCGCAATTGCCACGGAGCGCGAAGCGTGGTAGAATATAAAAAACCGTCGTGCGAAAAGGAGGCATCCGCATGAAAACCGGACCGATCGCGCTGCTCCTCTGCGCCGCGCTGCTTCTTACGCTTGCCGGCTGCGGCGCGCCGCGCCCCGAGCCGGACACGCGCACGCCGCTCGCCGAGCCGACGCAGAGCGCGCCTCAGAGCGCGGAAGGGGATGAGACCGCGGCCGCCGCGTACGCCCCGGAGCCGCCCCGCAGCGTGGATACGAGCTTTCCCCTGCTTGCCGCGCCCTTTTCCGAGGCCGAGAGCGAGGCGATGGCCAACCACAACGCGCGGCGCTGCGCGCTGATGGTCGTGAATTACTATTACTGCCGCTGCCTGTACGCCGACGGCAGCCGCGCGCTCGTGCGCTATGAGATTATCGACAACAATCTGCGCCACCGCACGCGGCTCGTCGAGGACTGCCCGGCGGATTACCTCTCCGAGCATGAGGGGCGGCTGTATTATCTCAACGCCTCCGCCTGCCCGGAGAGCGTGACGACCGACGGGAGCGACCGCCGCACCGAGCTGGATGCGGCCTGTCTGAGCCTGCAGCAGCAGGGAGGAACGCTTTGGTGCCTGCTCGCGGACGGGACGCTGCTTGCCCTGCGCGGAGGAGAAAAGGAAGCGCTGCTCGGCGGCTGCGCGTGGGCCTTCGTGTCGGAGCAGGGGATCTTTTATACCACGCGCGCCGACGGCTGCGCGCATCTGTTCGATCCGACGGCGCGTACGGATGTGACGCTTACGGCCGAGGCCGCATTTGACCCGACGGTGATCGGCACGACGCTTTACTACGCCGCGGACGAGCCGGACGGACGGCATTTCCGCGCGCTGGATCTCGCAAACGGCGCGCAGCGCCGCGCGGAGGCATCCTTCCGCGGCGAGGCCGAGTTCTTCCGCGACTGGAGCGGGGGATGGCTGCTTCGCTTTACGGGTCTCGGCGGCGCGGAGGGGCAGCAGACGCTTTCCCTTTCCGCGGCCTTTGACGGCGCGGCGGACGCGCAGAGCGTGCCGGGCGGCGAGCTCCGCCGCTGCCGGGGCATCGACGACGTGCTGCGTACGGACGAGCTTTTCACTCCCGACGGAACGGCGCTCGGCTTCGAGCTGGTGCTGCCGGGCGGCGGCAGTTATCCGAGCCTCGCCGCAGATAACCAGCCGGAAAAGAAAGAAGAATAACGCCCGCCTTTTGCGCAGGAGAGCCGGGAAAACAGCGCAAAAGAGCCATTTTTCGATTGACAATCCCTTTTACTATGGTATAATGACCGCGTAAAACTGAACACCTTATCAAGAGCGGTGGAGGGAACGGCCCTGTGAAGCCCGGCAACCTGTGCGGATGCATAAGGTGCCAAATCCGGCGGTGAAACGAAAGATGAGGCTTTGATCAAGCGATCCTTCGCGTCCCGCCGAGAAAGCGGGACGCGTTTTTGTTCCCCCGCCGCGCGAGACAGTGTTTCAAAAAAAGAAGATAAAGGAGAAGCAAATCATGAAAAAGTCCCCCATCGTTACCGTTGTCGCCATCGGCATCGGGGCCGCTCTGTTCTTCGTGCTGGCCCGCTTCGTCGCCATCCCCAGCCCGGTGCCCAACACCAACATCTCGATCCAGTACGGTCTGCTGGCCTTCATGGCCGCGCTCTTCGGCCCCGTCGCCGGCCTGCTGATCGGTCTGATCGGCCACGCGCTTGCCGACTTCAGCTTCGGCTGGGGCATCTGGTGGAGCTGGGTCATCGCCTCCGCCGTGTTCGGCGCTCTGATGGGTCTCGCGGCCCGCAAGGTCCGTCTCGCTGACGGCGAGTTCTCCAAGAAGGACCTCGTCGGCTTCCTGATCGCCGTCGTGATCGCCCACGCCGTTTCCTGGTTCGTCATCGCCCCCGTACTCGACATCGTCATCTACGCCGAGCCCGCGAACAAGGTCTTTATCCAGGGCCTCTTCGCCGGCGTCTCCAACATCGTGACCACCGCGATCGTCGGCTCGCTGCTCTGCGCGGCCTACGCCGCCTCCAAGCCCAAGAAGGGCAGCCTCAAGGAAGAGAAGTAAGCAAACGGGAAGATCGGGCAGGTGCCTGCGCACCTGCCCGCTTTTAGACTTTGGAGTTTTGTATGAACGATCCGATCATACAATTTCATCATTTTTCCTTTCAGTACCACGCGCAGAGCGAGCCGACCCTGCATGACATCGACCTCGAGATCCGCAAGGGCGAAAAGGTCCTGATCTGCGGCCCGTCCGGCTGCGGCAAATCCACGCTGGCGCACTGCATCAACGGTCTGATCCCTTTCTCCTACAAGGGCGAGTGCGGCGGCAGTCTGACGATCGCCGGCCGCGAGAGCCGTGAGCTGGGGATCTTCGAGATCTCCCGCACGGTCGGCACGGTGCTGCAGGACACCGATGGCCAGTTCGTCGGTCTTACGGTGGCGGAGGACATCGCCTTCGCGCCGGAGAACGACTGCCTGGGCGAGCCGGAGCTGCACGAGCGCGTGCAGAAGGCCGCCGCGCTCGTCGGCGTGGAGGGACGCCTGCACCACGCGCCGGGCGAGCTCTCGGGCGGGCAGAAGCAGCGCGTGTCCCTCGCCGGCATCCTCGTCGACGACGTGGAGGTGCTGCTCTTCGACGAGCCTCTGGCCAATCTCGACCCGGCGACGGGCAAGCAGGCCATCGAGCTGATCGACGAGATCCAGAAAAAGACCGGAGCGGCCGTCGTCATCATCGAGCATCGGCTCGAGGACGTGCTGCACCGGCATGTCGACCGCGTGGTGCTGATGAATGCCGGGCGCATCCTCGCAGACGTCGCGCCGGACGAGCTGCTCTCCGGCGGCCTGCTGAAGGAAAACGGCATCCGCGAGCCGCTGTATATCACGGCGCTGAAATACGCCGGCGTCACCGTGTCGGCGGACATGCATCCCGACAGCATCGAGGGCATCATCCTCCGCGAGGAGGACAGGGAAAAGCTGCGCGACTGGTTCGAGCGCACGCCGCCCGCGCCGCCCATGCCGGAGCGGCCCGTGCAGCTCGACATCCACGAGCTCCGTTTTGCCTATGATAACGGCCACGAGGCGCTGCGCGATCTCTCTCTTTCGATACGCGCAGGGGAGCTGAGCGCCGTCGTCGGCACCAACGGCGCGGGCAAGTCCACGCTCTGCAAGCTGATCTGCGGCTTTGAAAAGCAGCAGTCCGGCACGATCGAGCTTGCCGGCTGCGACTGGGCCTCGCTCTCGATCAAGGAGCGGGCCGACCACGTCGGCTACGTGATGCAGAACCCGAATCAGATGATCTCGCAGACGATGATCTTCGACGAGGTCGCGCTCGGGCTGCGTACGCGGGGAGTCGGCGAGGAGGAGATCCGCCGGCGTGTGGAGGAGACGCTGAAGATCTGCGGCCTGTGGCCCTTCCGGAACTGGCCGGTTTCGGCGCTGAGCTTCGGGCAGAAAAAACGTGTGACGATCGCCGCGATCCTGGCGCTGGAGCCGGAGATCATCATCCTCGACGAGCCGACGGCCGGACAGGACTACCGCCACTACACCGAGATCATGGAGTTTCTTCTGGCGCTCAACCGCCGCGGCATCACGGTGCTGATGGTCACGCACGACATGCATCTGATGCTCGAATACGCCCGCCGGGCGATCGTTCTCTCCGACAGCCGCCTTATCGCCGACGCGCCCTGCGCCGGGATCCTGACGGACGGCGAGATCATCCGCCGCGCGAGCCTGAAGGAGACCTCGCTCTACACGCTCGCGCAGCGCTGCGGGATCGACGACGGGCGCGCTTTCGTTCAGCGCTTCATCGACTATGAACGGCGGGAGGTGCGTGGATGAGACCTGTCTTCAACTACATCGACCGCAGCTCGCCCATCCACTGCCTCGCGGGCGCGACCAAGCTGGTGTGCCTGCTGCTGTGGAGCTTCGCGGCCATGCTCACCTATGACACGCGGCTGCTGATCCTGCTCTCTGTGCTGAGTGTCGCGCTCTTCCGCCTCTCGCGCATCCGTCTCGGCGACGTCTCCTTCATGATCGGCTTCACGGCCGTGATCATGGCGTTGAACAATCTGCTGGTCTTTCTCTTCGCGCCGCAGCATGGCGTGACACTCTACGGAACGAGCCATGTGATCGCGAATCTCGGCGGACGATGGGTGATCACGAAAGAGCAGCTTTTCTATCACCTCAACCTGATCCTGAAGTATCTTGCGACGATCCCGATCGTGCTGCTCTTCGTCTGCACCACGCAGCCGAGCGAGTTCGCCGCTTCGCTCAACCGCATCGGCGTAAAATACTCGATCGCCTATTCCGTTGCGCTCGCGCTGCGCTACATCCCCGACATCCAGCAGGAGTATCATGAGATCTCGCAGGCCCAGCAGGCCCGCGGCATCGAAATGAGCAAAAAAGAGAGCCTCGGCAAGCGGCTCAAAGCCGCGAGCGCGATCCTCATCCCGCTGATCCTCTCGAGCATGGACCGTATCGAGACCATCTCCAACGCAATGGAGCTGCGCGGCTTCGGCAAGCACAAAAGGCGCAGCTGGTACATGGCGCGGCCCTTCCGCACGGCCGACTTTCTCTCGATGGCCGTCTGCGCGCTGCTGCTTGCCGCGGCGTTACTGTTGAATCATCTCAACGGGAGCCGCTTCTGGAACCCGTTTGTTTGAAGGAGTCATTTATGAGCCACTATCTGTTCACATCCGAATCCGTCACCGAGGGACATCCCGACAAGATCTGCGACCAGATCTCCGACGCGGTGCTCGACGCGATCCTCGAGCAGGATCCCAACGGCCGCGTCGCCTGTGAGACGACGGTCTCCACCGGCCTCGTCCACATCATGGGCGAGATCACGACCAGCTGCTACGTCGACATTGCGCGGATCACCCGCGAGGTCATCCGGGACATCGGCTATGACCGCGCGAAATACGGCTTCGACTGCGACACCTGCGGCGTCGTCATCAACATCGACGAGCAGTCCGGCGACATCGCCCTCGGTGTGGACAGGGCGCTGGAAAACAGGGACGGCGAGACGGACGAGCTGCAGAACGGCGCGGGCGACCAGGGCATGATGTTCGGCTACGCCTGCCGCGAGACGCCGGAGCTGATGCCCCTGCCGATCTCGCTCGCGCACGCCCTTGCCCGCCGCCTCGCCGCCGTGCGCAAAAGCGGGGCGGTCGGCTATCTGCGCCCCGACGGCAAGACGCAGGTGACCGTCGAATACGACGAGCGCCGCCGCCCCGTGCGCGTCGACACCGTCGTCATCTCAGCCCAGCACGCTCCGGAGGCGACCGTCGACATGATCCGCCGCGACATGATCGAGCAGGTCATCCACCCGGTCATCCCGGCGGCGCTGCTCGACGAGCGTACAAAGTATTATATCAACCCCACCGGCCGCTTTGTCATCGGCGGACCGCTGGGCGACTCCGGTCTGACAGGACGCAAGATCATCGTCGACACCTACGGCGGCAGCGCTCCGCACGGCGGCGGAGCCTTCTCCGGCACGGACCCGACGAAGGTGGACCGCAGCGCGGCTTACGCCTCCCGCTGGGTGGCCAAGACCGTTGTGGCCGCAGGCCTTGCCGACCGCTGCCAGGTGCAGCTGGCCTACGCCATCGGCGTGGCGCGGCCCGTTTCCGTGCTTGTTGAGACCTTCGGGACCGGCACGGTCGGCGACGCGCTGCTGGCCGAGGCGGTGCAGAAGGTGTTTGACCTGCGCCCGACGGCCATCATCCGCGATCTTGAGCTGCGCCGTCCGATCTACCGCGCCCTGGCCGCTTATGGTCACATGGGCCGTGAGGATCTGGGCGTGAAGTGGGAGGACGTCTCCCGCGCAGACGCTCTGCGCGCCGCAGTCGAGGCGCTGGCGGAGAAAGCGTGATGAAGCTCGGGGCAGGGACGCCCGGGCGCAGATGGGCGTATCTGGCGCTGGCAACGCTCTGCGCGCCGGCGCTGCTCGGCGCGGAATTTTCGGAGACGGCGTGGTTTCTCGCCATGGCGGCGACGGCGATCGCCGGCGTTGTGATATTGCGAAAGAAGGGCTACGTGATGAAGAGGGAGAAAAACACATGAGGCGCTGTGTGATCGTCGGCGGGGCGCCGATCGAACGGGCGCAGGAGCTGCGCGCGTATCTGCGCGCGGACGACTGCATGATCTACTGCGACTGCGGCCTGCGGCACGAAAAGGCGCTCGGCCGCGCGCCGGATCTGATCGTGGGCGACTTTGACTCCTGCGAAAGACCTCGCGTGTCGGCCGAGACGATCGTGCTGCCGCACGTCAAGGACGACACCGATACCTTCTTCGCCGCGAAGGAAGCGCTGCACCGCGGCTTCCGCGACTTTCTGCTGCTGGGCATGATCGGCGCGCGGCTCGACCACACGCTGGGCAATCTCGCCCTGCTGCGGATGCTTGCGCGTGCTGACGCGAGTGCCCTGATCGTCGACGACTATTCCGAAATGGAGATCGTCGCGGGCGAGACTTTCGTCTCGAATGCCTTTCCGTATTTTTCGCTGCTGCCGCTCGGCGGCGCGGCGAGAGGCGTCAGCGTCACGGGGGCGAAGTTCCCCCTGCGGGACGCGGTCCTCGAGCCCGACAGCTCGCTCGGTGTGAGCAACGAGCCGCTGCCCGGCGAGACGGCGCGGATCCGTGCCGAAGAGGGAACGCTGCTCCTCGTGCGTGTGAAAAGGGGGTAAAAACATGTACTGTCCGAATTGCGGAGCGGAGGTCCGCTCCGGCGAGAGATTCTGCCAGAACTGCGGCGCTCCGCTCGCGGCGCAGCAAGCCGCGGATCTGAGCGCGGCCCTGCGTGCCGCCCGGGAGTTTTCGGGCGCCTCGGCCGCCGCCGCGCCCATGGAGGGCCTGTCGGAGACGCCCAGCCTGACGCAGGATTTCGCCGTCACGCGCGAGCGCTTCAATCTGATCCTCGGCGGGACGCTGCTGTGGGGCTTCCTGATGAACATACTCTTCTGCGTGCTCTTCGGCCGCGCCGCCGCGCAGCTGCCGTACGGCGCCGTCACGATCGCCTACGTGATCCTGGCCTTCACCGGGATCCTCATCAACACGCGCTCGCAAAAGCCGATCTGGAGCTTCGTGGGCTATAACCTCGTCGTGCTGCCGCTGGGGCTGGTGCTCTCGATCCTGATCGCGGATGCGGGCGCGGAGGCCGTGCGCGAGACCTTTCAGATCACGGCCGCCGTCACGACGGGCATGCTGCTGCTGTCCAACTGGAAGCCGGCGTTCTTTGCCCGCATGGGGCCCTGTCTCCTCGGGGCGCTGCTGCTCACGCTCGCCGCGGAGCTGGCGCTGTTCCTTTTCCAGCGCAGCTTCGAGCTGACGAACGTCATCGTGGCGCTGATCTTCTGCGGTTACATCGGCTTCGACTGGGCCCGCGCCCAGCAGCGCCCCTGCACCGCGGACAACGCGATCGACTCGGCCTGCGCGCTGTATCTGGACATCATCAATCTGGCGATGCGCATCCTCGCCTCGCGGTCGCGCCGCCGGGACTGAACAAAAACGAAACCGCCCCGGACTTGAAAAAGTCCGGGGCGGTCGTTTTACGTCTCGCTCAGAAAATGTTCTTGTACGCGGGGGCGTCCCACATTGCGGCGCAGGCGGCCAGCGAGTAGAAGGACTGCTCGGGCTCGTCGGCGCGGGAGGTGATGGCGATGGGGATCCTCGCCCCGACCAGCACGCCGCAGCCGTCGGCGCCGGCGCTGTGCTGCAGGACCTTGATCATCACGTTGCCCGTGGCGAGGTTCGGCACGACGATGCCGTCGAACTCGCCGCAGCAGTCGCATTCGTAGCCCTTGAGGCGGGCGGCTTCCTTGCTGACGACCAGGTCGTAGGCGATCGGGCCGACAAGGTTGCAGTCGGCGAAGGGGCGCATGTTGTTCTCGCGCACCATGGTCTGATCCTCTACGGTGTCGCGCATCTGATAGCTGGGCTTCTCGACGAGCGCGAGCAGCGCAATGTTCGGGTGCTTCACGTCAAAGGCGTTGAGAGCCTTGACCATGTTCTTCACGACTTCCTTACGCGCGTCCATCGGGGGGTTGATCAGCAGCGTCACGTCCGACACGGCGAGCAGGCGCTCGAGCCCCGGGATCTTGAGGAACACGACGTGCGTGACGAGCGCGTCTTCCTTAATAAGGTGATTGGACTTGTTCAGCACGGGCATGAGGAAGTCGCGTGTGCTGGAATTGCCGCGCATCAGGCAGTCCGCGTCGCCGGAGTTGATCATCTCAATGGCAAACTGCACCGAGCTGTCGCCGCCGGAGGCGTCGATGATCTGCACCTCGCGCTCGGACTGGCCGATACGCTCCAGCACGGCGCGGATCTTGTGTTCGTTGCCGATCAGGATCGGCTCGACAAAACCGGCATCCTGCGCCATGAAGGCGCCGCGAAGAATGTTTTCGGCATCGGCGGCCGCGATGGCCACGCGCATCGGGCGATCGACCTTCTTCGCCTTTTCAACGATCCCCTCAAAGCCGGTCAGATACTGTTCGTTCATAATGCCCCTCCTTGATGCTTTCGTTCAAATCGACCGTGCCACAGGCGCGGAGTGCTTTTCAACAACGATATTCTAACACAAAGCCTTCGGCACATACAAGACGGCGCGGAAAAAAACTGCAAAAAAGTTGAAAAAGGACTTGACAGATATATCGAGGCGTGATATATATTATATCGAACTGCGATACATCGAGGTGAAATATATGGACAACAGGATCGAACGCGTTTACGTGCCGATGACCGAGACGGGCTTTTACATCCTCTACTGTCTGCAGACGCCGCAGCACGGCTACGGCATCGCGCGGCAGGTCGAGTGGATGACGAACGGCGAGCTCGCGATCGGCGCCGGCACAATGTACGGGACGCTCTCGAAGATGGAAAAGGACGGGTTGATCGTCTTTGACCATGAGGAGGAAAAGCGCCGGCTCTACCGCATCACGGAGCTGGGCGAGGAAGTGCTCGACCGCGAGATCCGGCGGATCGAAAGACTGTATTTGAACAGCAGGGGGGAAAAATACGATGGCTGAGACGGTAACGAAAATCAAATTCTGGACGATCGCGGACTTCAGGGAAGAGGAGGTCTGGCTGCGCGAGCTGTCCCGACAGGGTCTGCATTTTCTGCGGATGTATGTTCCCTGCTTTTATGTCTTTGAAAAAGGCGCGCCGCGGGACGTGATCTACCGCCTGGACTTTACAAACAACGACGAGAACCGGGACTACGCTCGCATGCTCTCCGAGTTCGGCTGGGAAAACTGCGGGCGCTGCGTGGGCTGGGTCTATTGGCGCAGGAACGCCGACGAGCTCTGGAGCGAGGCCGAGGGCGAGCTGTTCTCCGACGACGAGAGCCGCCTCGACATGGTCAAAAAAGTTGTTCAGACGCGCATGCTGCCGCTGCTGGTGATCTTCTTTGCCTGCGTGCTGCCCAACCTCTTCCGCGCGCTCGACGGCGGAATGTACGGCGCGAGCGGCTTTTTCCTGGGATTCTTCGGCGTCATGACCGTGCTGTATCTCTATCTCTTCATCCACTGCGGCGGCAAGCTGCGCCGCATGCGCAGGGAGCTGGAAAAGTAAAGAACCGTCACCGATCATCGCCCGCGGGAAAACCTCGCGGGCGATTATTTGCGCTTTGTTAACAACTTCCGCGGTCGATTCCACTATTATTTTATACTGTCGAATACCGCGATGATTTCCGGAAAAAACCAGAAAAACGGAGGAAGAATACCGTGAACAATCTGAAAAACCTGCCGACCGCCGGCATCGTTGTGATCGTGGTGATCCTGGCGCTCTTCGCGCTGGCGGTGGCGCTGCTGTTCTATATCGCCGCGCGTTACCGTCTGCTTGCCGCGAAGGCGAGCGGCGACGGCCGCGACGAGGACGGCCGCGGCTTCCGCGCCGCGCTGCTGCAGGAATTCGAGGCGGCCTGCCGGAAATTCGGTCCGGACGTGAACACCCCGGCCATCATTTCCGACGTGATGGGGCGTAAGCTCTCGGGGCTGCTGCTGTGTGAGCGCTATCTCAACAACGCCGTTTCGCTCTTCGTCACGCTCGGCCTCTTCGGCACCTTCCTGGGCCTGAGCCTCGCGGTCGTTTCTCTGACCGAGCTGATCGGCTACAGCAACACCTCCGAATGGCTCAGCGTGCTCGACAGCGTCGGCGGCGGGCTGCTCTCCGCGCTCTCCGGCATGGGCGTCGCCTTCTATACTTCGCTCGTCGGCGCGGGCTGCTCGATCCTGCTGACGATCCTGCGCACGATCCTCAACCCCCAGACCGCGCGCGAAAAGCTGGAGACCAGGCTGGAGCTGTGGCTCGACACCGAGGTGGCTCCTACGCTCGCGAGCGCAACGGCAAAGACCGAGGCCGGTCTTGTGCGCCAGATGATCGACGCGATGTGCGCTACCGCCGCGGAGATTCGCAAGTCGCTCGTAGACGCCTCCTCCGCCTACGCGGAGACCACGGCGCGCTCCGCTGCCCGCTTTGACAAGAGCCTCGCCGTCTGCAGGGAAGAGGTCGATAAATTCAACGCCGCCGTCGCGACCTTCAAGGAGGGCATCCACGACTTCTCGGAGGTGGATTATAACCTGCGCGGCAGCGTCGAGCGCATGGATCTGGCCGTGCGTGACCTCTCGAACGCGATGCGCGAGATCAATCGCCGCATGGGAGGAGACAATAAATGAGACGGAACTATCAGGGACGCAGCGGCTCCTTCGTTCGCTCGGCCGAAGGAGAGCAGGGCTTCTGGCCCTCCTACGCCGACATGATGTCGGCCGTGGCGCTGATCCTGTTCTTCCTGATGCTGCTGAGCTATATCCAGAACCTGATCACCGGCAATGATCTGCAGAACACGCAGGAGGTCCTCGCCGACACCCGCGCGCAGCTGAGCCTGACGCGCTCGCAGGTCGAAGAGGCCGAAAGCGAGCTGCAGCGCGTGACGATCGACCTGGACGAGGCGCGTCTGACGCTCGACGAGCAGAAGAGCATTCTGACCGAACAAAGCGCACAGCTGGACGAGCAGAGCGCGCTGCTTGCCTCGCAGAAGGACGAACTGGCGGCGCAGGACAAGCTGCTGGCCGACCAGAAGGCGCTCCTCGGCGAACAGGAGCAGTATTTGAACGCCGCCAACAAGGAACTGCTGGAGATGCGCGGACGCATGCAGACCATCGCGGTGCTGCGCCTGTCGATCCTTGAACAGATCCGCGACGGCGTCGTGGCCGTCATGGGCGACGCCAGCAAGGTCTCGATTGGCGACAACGGCGCGATCGTGCTCGACGAGGGCGTGCTCTTCGACTTCGGCTCCTCGGCGATCAAGCCCGCCGCGCGTCCGACGCTCGACCGGCTGGTCGAGGTGTTCCGCAGCTTCCTTGCCGACAGCGAGAACGCCAGATATGTCGACAGCATCGTGATCTCCGGCCACACCGACTCCACCGGCTCCGATGCGGAGAACCGCGTACTCTCCACCGACCGCGCGAATGCCGTGCTGGATTATCTCCTTTCCGCGCAGAAGGGCGAGCTGAACGCCTACGCGCAGTATTTCTGCGCCGCCGGCTACGGCGAGACCCGCCCCGTCGCGAGCAACAACACCGAAGAAGGCCGCGCGCAGAACCGCCGCATCGAGATCTCGATCACGCTGCGCGACGATACGATCATGGACATCGTCGAAAGCTATCTCGAGTTGGATCTGCCCGAGAGCGCCGCGGCGCAGGCCGCGGAGGGAAGCCAGGGCTGAGAGGGATGGAACGTTATGAGATCCTGACGGTCGAAAGCCCGGACGAGATCGTCCGCGCGCCGATCGCGCGCGTGGACTGCTTCCGCTGGATGTCGAACGGCTACACGCCGCGGACCGAGGCGGCGCTCGTCTATCTGCGGGGCAGAGGCTTCCTTGCCCGGCTGACGAGCTTTGAAACCGCGCTGCGCGCCGAGTGCCGCGAGGAAGACGGCGAGGTATACCGGGACAGCTGTCTGGAGTTCTTCGTCAACTTCGCGCCGGAGAGAGGGAGAGATTATCTCAACCTCGAGGTCAATCCCCTCGGCACGCTGCACTGCAAATTCGGCCCCGGGCGCGCCGGCAGGCGCGTGCTGCCTGCCGGCGTTGAGCGCCCGCGGGCGGCCTGTGCGGTGCAGCCGGACTGCTGGACGGCCGAGCTTTTTCTGTCGCTGGCGGCCGTGGAGACGCTTTTCGGCCGCGGGGACTTCGTCCCGGGCGAGGCGCTGCGCGGAAATTTCTATAAGTGCGGCGACGGCACGAGTCTTCCGCATTACGGCATGTGGAGTCCCGTTTTGACCGAAGAGGCGGACTTTCACCGGCCGGAATACTTCGGCGAACTCGTGCTCGTCTGAGCGGAGCGCTCTTGCAATCCGCCGGACGAAAGGCTACAATATTTCCATCCGACAACAATACAAAGCGAGGAAGCAAGGATATGTTTGACGAAAAATACTGCCTTGAGACCTTTGAAAAGCTCCTGCGCGCCGACAGCACGACCGGCCAGTATGAAGAGGTGCAGTCGCTCGTCTGCGCGATGCTCGACGAGCTCGGCGTGCCCTATACGCTGCTGCGCAAGGGCGGCGTGATCGCGGATTTGGGCGGAGAGGACGAGACGCTGGCCGTCACGGCGCATCTTGACGACATAGGCCTGATGGTTCGTCACCTCAACGCCGACGGAACGCTGAACGTCTGTCCCGTGGGCGGGCTCTATCCCTTCTACTGCATGGGCGAGAACGTACGAATCCACACGCGCGAAGGCAAAGTCTTCACCGGCACGGTCTGCCGTACGCCGAACTCCATCCATGTCACGGAGGAGGAGCTGCGCACGGTGCCCCCCGATTTTCGCAGCAACGTATGCGTCGTGCTCGACGAGGACGTCAGGAGCGCGGAACAGACCCGGCGCCTGGGCGTCGAGACGGGCGACGTCATCGCGCTTGAGCCGCGCTGTACTTTTGCAAACGGCTATATCAAGTCCCGCTTTGTCGACGACAAGGCCTGCGCCGCCGTGCTGCTCACGGCGATCCGCGAGCTCAGCCGCCGCAGCCTTCGTCCGCGCCGCCGGGTGCTGGCCTGCTTCGCGGTGTACGAGGAGATCGGCCACGGCACGACCTGGCTGCCCGAGGGCGTGAAGGATATCCTCGCCATCGACATCGCCCCCACGGGGCCGGACCAGAACTCCGACGAACACAAGGTCTCGATCTTCGCCAAGGACTCGCGCTTCCCTTACCACTGGGGCATGAGCTGCGAGCTGCGTGAGGCCGCGATCGCGGCGGGCGTGGACTATGTGATGGACATCTTTACGCCGCACTACGGCACCGACTGCGACGGCAGTATCCTTGCCGGACACGATCTGCGCCACGCGGCCATAGGCCCCGGCACCGCCAACAGCCACGGCTATGAGCGCACACACATCGACGGCCTGCGCAATACCTACGAGCTTCTGATGGCCTATATCGACCGCTGAGCGGACAGAGGAGAGCGCGTACAAAAAGAAGACCTCTTGAAGAGGTCTTCTTTTTGTGCTTTATTTTTGTCCGCAGTCAGGGAGCTTCCTCCGTCCGTTCGATCCTTCGGACGTTTTTTTCAAATTTCACGCGCGGCCCCATGACCTCGCGGCCGCAGCCGCGGCAGCGCAGACGAAAATCCGCGCCGACGCGCAGCACATCCCAGTCCCTGCTTCCGCAGGGATGGGGCTTTTTCATCGTCAGCACGTCTCCGACACGGATATCCATCAGCCCTTGATCTCCTCCCAATAGCGCTTGGCGGCCTGCTCGGTCTTGTTGTCGCCGTATTCGTAATAACGGCGATCCCTCAGCTCGTCGGGCAGATACTGCTGTTTCACCCAGCGGTGCGGGAAATCGTGCGGGTAGAGATAGCCCTGCTCGCGCTCGAAGCCCGCGCCGTCGGCGTGGACGTTCTGAAGCTCGCGCGGGATCGAGCCGATATGGCCCGCGCGCACGTCCGCAAGCGCGGCGTCGATGGCCACGCAGGCGGTATTCGACTTCGGCAGCGTGGCAAGAAAGATGCAGGCCTCAGCCAGGGGCAGCCGCCCCTCGGGCAGACCGAGCTGCAGCGCGCTGTCCACACAGGCCTTCACGACAGACACGGCCTGGGGATAGGCAAGGCCGATGTCCTCGCTGGCCGAGCAGAGGATACGGCGGCAGGCGCCGATGAGATCGCCGACCTCCAGAAGCCGCGCGAGATAATGCAGCGCCGCGTCGGGGTCGGAGCCGCGCAGGGATTTCATCAGCGCGGAGAGGCAGTCGAAATGCTCGTCTCCTTCGCGGTCGTATCGCATGGCGCTGCGCTGGGTGATGGCCCGCGCGTCCTCCATCGTGACGGAGCCGCCTGCGGGGGCGGCCGTATAGAGCAGCTCGACAGCGTTCATGGCCTTTCGCACGTCGCCCCCGCAGGAGGCGGCGATATATGAGAGCACCTCGTCGTCGAAGCAGAGCTGTTCTCCCTCGCGCTCGTTGAGGATGGCGACGGCCCGCGCCGCCGCCGTCTTCACGTCGGCAGCGGAGACGGGCTTGAACTCGAAGACCGTCGAGCGGCTCAAAACCGCGCCGAAGACGCAGAAATAGGGGTTTTCCGTTGTCGAGGCGATGAGCGTGATGCGTCCGTCCTCGATGAACTCCAGCAGGCTCTGCTGCTGTTTCTTGTTGAAATACTGGATCTCGTCGAGATACAGCAGCACGCCGCCCGGCGTGAGCAGGGTGTCGAGCTCGGAGATGATGGCCTTGATGTCGGCGATGCCGGAGGTGGTGGCGTTGAGCTTGCGCAGCGTGCGGTTCGTCTTTTCGGCGATGATGCGCGCCACCGTGGTCTTGCCGGTGCCGGAGGGGCCGTAAAAGATCATATTCGGGATCCGGCCGGACTCGACGATGCGGCGCAGCATGCCGCCCGGGGCGAGGATATGCTGCTGGCCGACGACGTCGTCCAGATTTTTGGGGCGGATCTCATCCGCCAGCGGCTTGTACATGTCCCACCTCCGGGGTAAGTTTTTTTTATTATAACATCATATCGGCCGAATGCAAAGGAAAAAGCGCGGCGGGAGATATCCCGCCGCGCTTTTGCGCGTTCGTTATTTATCCTCGCCGGAGAGGTCGAATTCCAGCGTCTCGCCGCACTTGGGACAGACGATCGAGCCCTCCTCGAGCGTGTCCTCGTCGAAGGTGATCTCCTCACCGCAGACGGGACACTTGACGTCATAGAGCACGCCGTCATAGCTGAGCTCCTCGTCGTCTTCTTCCTCTTCTTCCTCGTCCTCGCCTGCGCCGCTCTCGTCCTCCCCGTCGGAGGAGCAGTCGAGAGCGCAGCTGCCGCAGTCGCCGGAACAGAACTCGTCGTCCATATCCTCCGGACGGTCGAGACCGCAGGTCAGATCCTCAAGATAGCTCAGCTCGTCACCGAACTCGTCGAGCGTGTCGGCAAAGTCCAGCGAGCCGGACTGGAGATCCTCGATCTCGTGCGCCATGTCGGAAAGCAGATCGTTGAGCGCGCCCCAAAGCTTCCCGTCGCGGGACTCGGGATCGACGCCCAGACCTTCACAAAGGCCCTTGAGATAGGCGGCTTTTTCTACGATCGTCATAGCTTCTCTCCTCCTTTATTGAGTCGGCAGGGAAAAAGGGCGGACAATCTTACTTCGCGCGCTCCAGATACTCGCCGGTGCGGGTGTCGACGCGGATCTTTTCACCGCGCTCGATGAAGAGCGGGACCTTGATCTCGGCGCCGGTCTCGAGCGTCGCGGGCTTCGTGGCGTTGGTGGCGGTGTTGCCGGCAAAGCCGGGATCGGTCTCGGTGACTTCGAGTACGACAAAGAAGGGAGGCTCGACGTTGAAGACCTTGCCCTTGTAGGAGTAGATGGTGCACTCCATGTTCTCCTTGACGAACTTGAAGTTGTCGCCGAGGATGGAGGCGTTCACGGGCTCCTGATCATAGGTCTCGGGATTCATGAAGTAGTACAGATCGCCGTCGTTGTAGAGATACTCCATGGTGACGCGGTCGACCGTCGCGTTCTCAAACTTGGCGGTGGGGTTGAAGGACGTCTCGGTCACGGCGCCGGTGATGACGTTCTTCATCTTGGTACGGACGAAAGCGGCGCCCTTGCCGGGCTTGACGTGCTGGAATTCGACGACCTGCATGACCTGGCCGTCCATTTCAAAGGTAACGCCGTTTCTGAAATCGCCTGCAGTAATCATAAGGGGAACCTCCCGATAGATAGTTTTTTCTGTTGAAATGCTTTAGCTGATATATTTTACAGTATTTTCAGCGCTTTTGCAAGAGTTTTTCTTCGTGCGCGGCCTTCATCGGCCGCCGAGCACGATCAGCTCCGTCTTCGGGGCTTTGGTAATGACTTCGGCTCCCTCGGGGCGGATGATCATGACGTCCTCGATGCGCACGCCGAACTTCCCGGGCAGATAGATGCCCGGCTCGGCCGAGCAGACGTCGTTCACGGCCATCGGCGCTTCGCCGCGCGGGCCCGCCATCGGCGGCTCGTGGATGTCGAGACCGAGACTGTGGCCGAAGCCGTGGCCGAAATACGGCCCGTAGCCGGCCTTTTCGATCACTTCGCGCGCGGCCAGATCGATGACCTTGCCGGGGATGCCCGAGCGCGCGGCGGCGATGCCGGCCAGCTGCGCCTCGAGCACGATCTCATAGACGCGCCGCATCTCCTCGGTCGCGTATCCGACGGCCACGGTGCGCGTCATGTCCGAGCAATAGCCGCCCGAGAGACTGCCGAAATCCATCGTCACGAAATCGCCCTCGCGGATGACGGTATCACCCGGCACGCCGTGGGGCATCGAGGTGTTCGCGCCCGTGACGACGATGGGATCGAAGGAATTGCCCTCGCTGCCGTTCCTGAGCATGTGATACACGAGCTCGGCCATGACCTCCTTCTCGGTCATGCCCGGGCGGATGAGGGGCAGGACCTCCTCGAGCGCCTTTTCGCTGATGCGCTGGGCGCGGATCATGCAGGCGATCTCCTCCTCGTTCTTCGAGGCGCGCAGCTCGCCCATCAGACCGCCTGCGGGCAGCAGCGTGAGACCGAGCGCCTTTTCCGCGGCGCTCCAGCGCGCGTGGCTCATCTTCTCATCCTCCGCGGCGACCTTTTCGGCCCCGCACTCCCTGAGCGCGCCGCGCAGCAGATCGTTCAGGCTGTGCTCGCGGTCGAACATCTGCACCGCGCAGCAGCCGCCCGCGGCCTTTTCGGCCGCCTCGATATAGCGCGAGTCGGTCAGCAGCCAGGCCTTGTCCCGCCCGACCAGGACCGCTCCGTCGGTAAAGGGGAAGCCTGCGGCGTAGCGCTGGTTTTTCTCGTCGGTGAGGAGGATCGCGTCCAAACCCCTGCGGATCAGCGCCTCCTGAATGCGTGCGATGTTGTTCATATCCCTGTTTCCTCCGATGTGGGCCGCGGGAAGCTCACGATAAAGACGGAGCCCTGCGGTTTATTTTGACCGACGGCGATCGTGCCGCCGTGCGCGAGTACCGCGTCGTGTACGATGCTCAGGCCCAGACCGCTGCCGCCCGAGGCGCGCGACCGGGCCTTGTCCACCCGGTAAAAGCGGGCGAAGATATTCAGCCGATCCTCCTCCGGGATGCCGATGCCGGTATCCGACACGCTGAGCACGATCCTGTCGTCCTCCGTCGCCGTTTTCACCAGCACGGAGCCTCCCGGAACGTTGTATTTCACCGCGTTCTCCATCAGATTGAACACGATGTGGAACATGTCGTCGGTATTTGCCATCACGACGCAGCCGTCCTCAAGCTCACAGCGGATCTTCACGCCCTTTTCCTCCGCAAGCGGACGCAGTACGGAGAGCGCGTCCACCGTCGTCAGCTTGATGTCCACCGGCTCGTCGATCACCTGCACATCGTCGTCGAGGCGTGACAGATCGAGCAGCTTTTCCGTCGTGCGCTGCAGCCGCTCGGCCTCGTGGCCGATGTCGGCGGCAAATTCGCGCATCGTCCCGCCGTCCATGTTCTCGCTCTGCACGATGCTGTCCGAGAGCAGGCGGATCGAGGCCAGCGGAGTTTTCAGCTCGTGCGAGGCGTCGGAGACGAAACGGCGGCGCTGCTTTTCCGTGTCCTCCAGCCGCTCGGTGAGCTGGTTGAACTCCTCGCCGAGCTCGGTGATCTCATCGCGGCCGCGCGTCACAAGCCGATGGGCGTAGTCGCCGCCGGCTACGATGCGGATCGAGCGGACCAGCTCGCGCATGCGGCTGAGCAGCACCGAGGAGAACAGCGCCGCGAACAGCAGCGCCACCGCGCCGATGAGCAGCGAGATGCGCATGAGAAGCGATTGAATGTCGGAAATGACGGCCGCGCGTTCGCTGTCCTCCTCGCAGAGATAGACCACGCCGATCGTCGTGCCGCGGCTGGTGACGGGCATCGCGTAGGAGCTGAAAAAGGCTTCCTCGGTAAAGTGCGAGCGGAAGACGCACTTGCCCTCCAGCGAGGCGAGGATGTCCGCATTGTCGGCCGCGCCGCCGGCCGAGGCGGCGTCGTCATAAACGACCGTGCCGTCGGCCCCGGCGACCACCGTGCGCGAATAGCCGCCGAGATCCAGCAGCTGCAGCACCTCGCGCACGCTGTCCGGAGCAAGACGGTCAAGACCGGAGAGCGACGACGCCACGACAGCGGCCTGGCCCGACAGCGCGCTTTTCTTCTCCTCGAAGATCAGATCGCGCGAGGAGGTGATAGGGTAGATATTCAGAATGACCAGAAAAATCAGCAGCACGGCCGTGATGAAGGCCAGCAGCTGGATGCGGATGCTGTGCATGGTTTTTTCCTTTCATCCTGGCCTCCCCCCTCTTCGGGGGGGAGCCGTAAGGAAGTATATCGAGATCAATCGGCGAAGTAATAGCCCACGCCCCATTTGGTGATGATGTACTCGGGCTGTGCGGGGTTGATCTCCAGCTTTTCACGCAGACGGCGAATGTGCACGTCCACCGTGCGCGTATCGCCCTGATAGTCGTAGCCCCAGACAAGATTGAGCAGGTTCTCGCGGCTGTAAACACGCCCGGGGTTTTTCATCAGGAACTCGATCAGGTCGAACTCCTTCATCGTGAGCTCGACGCTCTTGCCGTCCTTAAAGGCGCTGCGGCGCTCGGAATCGATCGTGATGTGGCCGCGCTGCAGTACGGCGGGAACTGCGCTTGCCGGAACGGTGATCGAGGCGCGGCGAAGCAGCGCGCGCACGCGGGCTTTCAGCTCGAGGATATCGAAAGGCTTGGTCACATAGTCGTCCGCACCGGATTCGAAGCCCATCAGCAGGTCGGCGCTCTCGCTGCGTGCCGTGAGCATGATCACGGGCACGGTCGAAAAGCCGCGGATCTCCTGACAGGCCTGCAGCCCATCCTTCTTCGGCATCATCAGATCCAGGATGATCAGATCGTAGGCGTTCTCCCGCGCCATGGCGACGGCCGCCTCGCCGTCGTAGCAGCAGTCCACGGTATAGCCCTCGCTCTCAAGGTTGAATTTGATGCCCTTGACCAGCAGGACCTCGTCGTCAACGACCAGGATCTTCATGTGCAGTCCTCCCCGGAAATGAATTTCAGTTGCATTTTGCACGCACAAACCGTATAATAACAATACTATACCACAAACCTTCCCTTCACACTATACCACATTCCGTGAAAAACGGGAGAGCAAAATGAAAAAAAACAAGATCATTCCTTTTTTAATATCGATCTGCCTGCTTTTTTCACTCTTCGCGCCGTCCGCCGCCGCGCTGGACGAGCCGCAGCTGCACAGCGCGAAGGCCGTCGTGCTGGCGGATCTCGACAGCGGGAGACTGCTCTATGAGATGAACAAGGACGAGCGGCGCTCGCCGGCCAGTTTGACCAAGATCATGACGGTGCTGCTCGCGGTCGAGGCGCTGGAGCGGGAAGAGGTCTCGCTCGACGAAATGGTCACCGCGCAGGCCGACTGTCTCGCCGGTCTCAACACCGACAGCAGCACCTCCGGCATCCAGCCCGGCGAGGTCATCAGTTATAAAGATCTTCTGTACTGCGCGATGGTACACAGCGCCAACGAGGCCTGCAACATCCTGGCCCACCGCGTTTCCGGCAGCGTGCCGGACTTTGTGGCGCTGATGAATCGCCGCGCCGCGGAGCTGGGCTGCACGAACACCCACTTTGCCGACCCCAACGGCCTGTCCAACGAAAACCACTATACCACGGCATACGAGCTTTATCTCATCACACGCGAGGCGCTCACGCATCCGCTCTTTGCCGAGATCTGCAACACCCGCGGCTATGACATGGCCGCCACGAACCTGTCCAAGGCGCGCTCCTTCGCCAATTCCAACGCTCTGATCACGGCCGACTCGGAGTACGGCAGCAGCTACGTCTATCCTGCCGCAGCCGGCGTCAAGACCGGCTTTACCCAGTTGGCGGGCTACTGCCTGATCTCCACCGCCGAGAAAGACGGCGTTCGCCTGCTCGCCGTGGTCATGGGCTGCGACGGCTGGCTGAACGCCGGCATCGAAGAGTACGAGAACTTCACCGACACGATCAGACTCTACAACTGGGCCTTCGACGGCTTCGGCTATCGCCAGGCAGTCTCCTCGCTGAGCACGGTCACGCGCGTGCCGGTCGAGCACGCCGACGAGTCCGGCGCCTATGCCAGCCTCCGTCCGCAAAACGACGTGACGCTGCTGCTGCCCAAGGATCTGGAGCTCAGCTCGATCGTGCTGGAGCCGAAGATCGACGAGAAGAAGCTCGTCGCGCCGATCGAAGCGGGCACGGTGCTCGGAGAGGCCGAGATCCTCATCGACGGCGAGAGCTTCGGAAAAGTCAATCTGGTCAACGCGATGCAGGTCGAGCTGTCCAAGAAGGAATTCATGACCCAGCGTGTCCACCAGACCTTTTCGAGCCCCTGGATCATTGCCGTGATCGTTGTGCTTGCGGTTTTCGCGATCCTTTATCTGACGATGGTGCTGCGCTACCGCGCGCAGCGAAGGAAGTATCTGCGCCGCAAGCGCGAGCAGGCCGCGCGCCGC
>JAFRDM010000024.1 GCA_017403885.1 Oscillospiraceae bacterium | reverse complement strand
CAGTACGCCAAGAGAGTCGTGGGACGCAAGATGTACGGCGGCCAGTCCACGCACCTTCCGATGAAGGTGAACATGTCCGGCGTCATGCCCATCATCTTCGCCTCCTCCATCTCGTCCATCCCGGCGACGATCGCGGCCTTCACCGGCAGCACCGGCGCCTGGTCCAAGACGGACACCATCCCCTATGCGATCATTTACTTCCTGCTGATCATCTTCTTCGCGTACTTCTACTCCACGATCCAGTTCAACCCGATCGAGGTGGCGAACAACCTGAAGAAGAACGGCGGCTATATCCCCGGCTTCCGTCCGGGCAAGCCGACCAGTGAGTTCATCCAGCGCGTGCTCAACAAGATCACGCTCTTCGGCGCGATCTACCTCGGCATCATCGCCGTCACGCCCATCCTGGTCTCTCACTGGAGCAAGACGGCCGCGAACACGGGCCTTTCGCTCGGCGGCACGTCCATCATCATCGTTGTCGGCGTTGCCCTTGAGACCGTCCGCGCCATCGAGGCGCAGATGCTCATGCGCAACTATAAGGGCTTCCTTTCCTGATTTAAGGAGGAACATGCTATGAGGCTTATTCTTCTCGGCGCTCCGGGCGCCGGTAAAGGCACTCAGGCAGAGATACTCAGCCGAGAGCTCGGTATCCCCACCATTTCCACCGGCAACATCCTGCGCGCCGCGATCCGCGAGGGCACGGCCGTAGGGCTCAAAGCCAAAGCGCTGATCGACGCGGGCAAGCTCGTGGACGACGAGACCATCATGGGCATCGTCTCCGAGCGCCTGGCAAAGGACGACTGCGCGCGGGGCTACATCCTCGACGGTGTGCCCCGCACGATCCCCCAGGCCGAGGCCATGGAGGCCATGGGCATCGAGATCGACGCCGCGCTCTCCATCGAGATCGCGGACGAGACGATCGTCGAGCGCATGTCCGGCCGCAGGACCTGCAAAAACTGCAGCCAGACCTTCCATGTCGTCTATAATCCCCCGAAGCAGGACGGCGTTTGCGATTTCTGCGGCGGTGAGCTGACGATCCGCAGGGACGACGCTCCCGAGACCGTGAAAGCCCGCCTCGAGACCTACCATCGGGAGACCGAGCCGCTCAAGGCCTTCTATCAGGCCCGGGGCAAGCTCGTCTGCGTAGACAATCAGCCCAGCATCGAAGAGACCACCGCGGTGATCCGCAGTGCTCTGGGGATCTGAAATGGCGGAGAGCATCACCATCAAATCCCCCCACGAGATCGAGATCATGCGCCAGGCCGCGAGGATCACGGCCGGCGCACGATCGATGGGCCGCCAGGCCGTCCGAGACGGCCTGACGACCAGACAGATCGACCGGGCCGTGCATGAGTATATCGTCAAAAACGGCGGCAAGCCCAGCTGCCTCGGCTACGAGGGTTTCCCGGCTGCGACCTGCGTGTCCGTCAACGACGAAGTCATCCACGGCATCCCGGGCAAGAGGATCGTTCGGACCGGAGACATCGTTTCCATCGACCTCTGCGCCAGCTACCGAGGCTTTATCGGCGACTGCGCCGGCACCTATCCCGTCGGCGAGGTCAGCGAGGAAGCGAAAAAGCTCATCGAGGTCACCAGACAGGCGTTCTTTGAAGGCATTCGCTTCGCAAAGGTGGGCTATCGCGTCCACGATATCGGCGAAGCGGTACAGGACTATGTGGAAAGCCACGGCTTTTCCGTGGTGCGCGACTTCGTGGGCCACGGCATCGGCCGGAGCATGCATGAAGCGCCCGAGGTCCCGAATTACCGCCCCGAGGGGCGCCGCCCCAATCCGCGCCTCGTCAAGGGCATGACCATCTGCGTCGAGCCGATGGTCTGCGCGGGAGACTGGCGGATCCGCATCATGAACGACGGCTGGACGGTCGTCACGGCGGATCACTCGCTCGCGGCGCATTATGAGAACACGATCCTGATCACCGACGGTGAGCCCGAGATACTCACCATGGCGGACGATATCTGAGCGAAGGAGGAATTTGATTTGGCAAACAAAGACGATGTGATCGAACTGGAAGGCACGGTAGTGGAATCTCTTCCCAACACCATGTTCAAGGTGGATATCGGCAGCGGCCACATTATTCTGGCGCATATATCCGGCAAGCTCCGGATGAACTTTATCAGGATCCTTCCCGGCGACAAGGTCACGGTGCAGATGTCTCCGTACGACGTGACCCGGGGCAGGATCACTTGGAGAAGCAAGTAGGAGGTTACAAAGCAATGAAAGTCAGACCTTCCGTCAAGCCCATGTGCGAGAAGTGCAAGATCATCAAGCGCAAGGGCCGCGTCATGGTCATCTGCGAGAACCCGAAGCACAAGCAGCGCCAGGGCTGATCGCAGCAGAATGACAAGCGGGGCCGCCGTCCCGCGGACCGCGTCACAGAACGCGGAGCACACTTCGTAAGACATGGTTTATCAATAAACCTGTCCTTATAAAAAACTGCGCATTGGCCGGAGACTCCCTCCGGCGGGAACAAGTTTCCGGCTCCATGAAGATGCGCAATCCATTATTCGAAAGGATGATAGAACAATATGGCACGTATAGCCGGCGTTGACCTGCCCAAGGACAAGAGAATCGAAATCGGTCTCACTTACGTCTACGGTATCGGCAGAACCAGCGCGAAGAAGATCCTGGAGATGACCGGGATCAACCCCGACACCAGAGTCAAGAACCTCACCGACGAGGAAGAGAGCAAGCT
>JAFRDM010000023.1 GCA_017403885.1 Oscillospiraceae bacterium | reverse complement strand
CTGATATAATCGCTCTTTTCCAGCAGCTCGTCGAGCGACTCGGCCCGCAGCACGTCGCGCGAGAGGTTCCAGGCCGCGTCCACGCTCATGAAGGGATCGTGGCCGTAGACGGTCATTTCCAGCGACACGGCGAGGTTCGCCACCAGCGCGCCCGTCGCGCCCAGGCCGATCACGCCCATGGTCTTACCCATCAGCTCCGGCCCGCCGAAGGCGTTCTTGCCCTTTTCGACGAGCTTGGGGATCTTCTCTCCCTCGCCCGCGATGGACTTGACCCACTCGATGCTGCCGAGCACCTCGCGCGAGGCGAGCACCAGCGAGCACATCTCCAGCTCCTTGACCGCCTCGGCGTTCGCGCCGGGGCTGTTGAAGACGACGATGCCCTTTTCGGCGCAGTCCTCGACGGGGATGTTGTTGTAGCCCGCCCCGGCGCGCGCGATGCACAGAAGCTCGTCGTTGAAGGGATAGTCGTGCAGCTCGGCGCTGCGGATCAGCATGGCCTGCGGCTTTTCTATATCGGGGCCGACGCGGCAGCCCCGCTTTTCCAGCACCTCAAGCCCCATCGGCGAGATGCTGTTCATGGTCTTTATCTCAAACATGTTCTCTCTCAAACTCCCTCATATAGTCGGCAAGCTTTTTTGCTCCTTCAGGCGGCATCGCGTTATAGAGCGAGGCGCGCATGCCTCCCGTGCTCTTGTGTCCCCTGACGCTCACGAGGCCGCGCTTTGCCGCGCCGGCGACGAATTCCGCGTCCAGCTCTTTCTTCCCCGTGGAGAAGGTGACGTTCATGAAGCTGCGGTCTTCGCGTCTCGCGTGCGGGATATACAGGCGGCTGGAGTCCAGCACGTCGTAGAGCATCCCCGCGCGCTCGGCCTTGCGCTTTTCCATAGCCTGAATGCCGCCCATGTCCCGCACCCAGTCGAGCACGAGGCAGAGCATGTAGATGCACCAGCACGGCGGGGTGTTGAGCATCGAGTCCGTTTCGGCCATCGTCTTATAGCTCATGATCTCCGGCGTGAAGGGCAGCTCGCGTCCGACAAGGGACTTGTCCACGATCACGACCGTCAGCCCCGCGGGGGCCATGTTCTTCTGCGCGCCGGCGTAGACGAGGCCGAAGCGCGAAAAGTCCACCGGCCGCGTCAGGATATCCGAGGACATGTCGCACACCAGCGGGCAGGGCGTTTGCGGGTCATAGTGCCACTCGGTGCCGTAGATCGTGTTGTTGGCGCAGTAATAGAAGTATCTGGCATCCTCGGAGAGCTTCAGTTCCTCCTGTTTGGGGATGCGGTCGTGGCCTGTGGCGGAGGTGTCGGCGGCGATGCGCACCGTGCCGTACTTTTTCGCTTCCTCGGCCGCGCGGGCGGAAAAGCGCCCGGTGACGGCATAGTCGGCCGCGCCGCCGGAGAGCAGATTCATCCCGATCGCCGCGAACTGCAGCGTCGCCCCGCCCTGCAGCAGCAGGATCTCATGGCTGTCCGGCACGCGCAGAAGCTCTCTCAGCGAGGTCTTGGCCGTGTCGAAGATCTCGAGGAAGGCTGCGGAGCGGTGGCTCATCTCCATGACGGACATGCCCGTGCCGCGATAGTTCAGCATTTCCCCCGCGGCCTTCTCCAGCACGCTGCGCGGCATGGTCGAGGGCCCGGCGGCAAAGTTGAACGTATCTTCTCTTTTCACGCCGATCACTTCCCTGTTGCAGACTAAGAAAATTATAGCATCACGCCGCGGTGTTTTCAAATGGGAAAACCGACAAGCTCTCCCTGCGAAACGCCTGTTATTTTGACGGTTTTGACCTGTCCGTGCAGTCCCGGCTGCGGCACGCGCACGAGCAGATAGTTTTCACTGTGTCCCAGCGAGCCCTCGCCCTCCCCGCTTTCGAAGAGAACCTGCCGTTCACGCCCGACATTTTCTTCGAGATAGCGCGCATGCATAGCCGCAGCCACAGCCGACGCCTCGGCGGCGCGGCGGCTCTTGACGGCGGCGCTGCACTGGAGCGGCATCGCGTCGGCCTTCGTGCCGGGGCGGCGGGAATAGGGAAAGACGTGCAGATCGGCGAAGGCGCATTTTTCGATGAAGGCGAGCGTTTCGGCATGGTCCTCCTCGGTTTCGCCGGGGAAGCCTGTGATCAGATCGCCCGTCAGCGCGCAGCCGGGGAAGCGGCGGCGCAGCCGCTCGGTCACGGCAAAAAAGGCAGCGGTATCGTACTTTCTGTTCATGGCCCTGAGCGTCCTGTCGCAGCCGGACTGCAGCGAGAGATGGAAATGCGGGCACAGCTTGCCCGTCGCGGCGAGCTTTTCGCAAAACGCGTCCGTGATCACCGTCGGCTCAAGTGAGCCGAGCCGGATACGCATTTCGCCCGAGGCCGCAGCCACGGCTGTGACGACCTCGGCCAGACCGGGCTTCCCCGGCAGGTCGACGCCATAGGAGGCGACCTCGATGCCCGTGAGCACCAGCTCCCGAAAGCCTTCCGCGGCAAGGCGCGCGCTCTCCGCAGCCGCCGTTTCGAGCGGCAGAGAGCGCAGCCGTCCGCGCGTGTAGGGGATGATGCAATAGCTGCAGAAATTGTGACAGCCGTCCTGGATCTTCAGCATGGCGCGCGTCCGGCCGTCCACGGCTCCTGCGCGCAGCTCCTCGAACACGCGGCGCTCGAAGGGCTTGTCGATCCAAAGGCTCTCCTCGCCCCGCTCGACGGCGCGCTCCACGGATTCGACGAATTTCGCGCGGTCCGCCGTGCCGAAAACGACCGAGGCGCCAAGGCTCTGCACCGTCTCCGGCTCCAGCTGGGCATAGCAGCCGCCCACCGCGATCACCGCGCCGGGGTTTTCCTCACGCAGGCGGCGGATCGTCTGACGCGTTTTGCGTCCGCTCTCGGCCGTCACGGCGCAGGAATTGACGATCACCGCGTCCGCGGGCTCGCCCGGCTGCGCGCGGCGGTGGCCGTGTTCGGCGAGCAGCCCTTCCATGGCCTGCGTTTCATACTGGTTGACCTTGCAGCCGAGAGTGGATATAATGTATTTCATAACTGTTCTCTCCAAAGGAATGACGAAAGATGGAACACTATCTTGACAACGCCGCGACCACCGCGGTCTGTCCCGAGGCGGCCGAGGAGGCCGTAAAGGCGATGACGCTCTGCTACGGCAATCCCAGCTCCACCCACCGCAAGGGGCGCGAAGCGGCGAAGCTGCTCGCGCAGAGCCGCGGCGAGGTCGCGGATGCGCTGGGCTGCAGGCCGGAGGAGCTTGTTTTTACCTCCTGCGGCTCCGAGAGCGACAACTGGGCCGTTCTCGGCGGGGCAGAGAGCGCGCGCCGCACGGGCAGGCATATCGTTTCCTCGCTCGCCGAGCACGACGCGATCCGCAGGAGCCTTGACCTGCTGGAGCAGCAGGGCTGGGAGATCACGCGCCTGAGGCCCGATCCTTCCGGCGCGATCCGCGTCGAGGACGTCCGCGCCGCGCTGCGCGCGGATACGGCTCTCGTCTCGCTGATGATGGTCAACAACGAGACCGGCGGCGTCACGGATATCGCGGGCATTGCGCAAATGCTGCGCGCCGAGGGCTCTCGTGCGCTGCTTCACACCGATGCGGTGCAGGCTTTTCTGAAGGTCCCCTTCTCGGCAAAAACGCTGGGAGCCGACCTGATAAGCATCAGCGGTCATAAGATCCACGCGCCCAAGGGCGTCGGCGCGCTCTACATCCGCCCGGGCCTTCGTCTGAAGCCCTTCATCGTCGGCGGCTCGCAGGAGAGCGGCCGGCGCGCCGGGACCGAGGCCGCGGGGCAGATCGCCGCTTTCGGCGCCGCCGCGCGGATCGCGAAGGCGGGCCTGGCGGAGAACTGCGCGCGCATGGCCGCGCTCAGAGTCGGGATGCTCGATCGTCTGCGCGCGGAGATCCCGGAGCTGCAGTGGATCGAAGCGGCGGCGCCGCATATTCTGAACGTTTCGCTGCCCGGCTGGCGCAGCGAAGTGCTGATGAACTTCCTCGAGGCGAGGGAGATCTACGTATCAAAAAGCTCCGCCTGCAAGAAAGGCGGGCGGAGCCATGTGCTGGAGGCGATGGGGCTTTCCCCGCGCGTGATCGACGGCGCGCTGCGTATCTCGCTGAGCCGTTATACGACTTCCGACGACGTCGACGCGCTGTGCCGCGCGCTCAAAGACGCGCACGACACGCTCTCGCACAGATAGGAAAGGCTTTTCTCACACGGCGGAGTTATTTCTCCGCCGTGTTTTCTTCTTTTATTTCATTTTTTACTTCTTCGGCAAGCTCTTTTTCGTCCTCGTCCTCCGGGATCCGCTTGACAGGCTCGCGTGTGACGGGGTCGATGTGATCAAGATCGACGTAGTTTTCCGGCTCGACGGGCAGATCGTGTTTACGCAGCCTGCGCTCGACAAGGATGTTGATGCCTGTGTAGATCACGACGAAGACCGGCACGCCCAGCAGCATGCCCCAAAAGCTGAACAGCCCCGCGCCGAGGATGATCGAGAACATGACCCAGAAGCCGTTGATGCCGATCGAGCTGCCGAGGATCTTCGGGCCGATGATATTGCCGTCTATCTGCTGGAGGATGATGATGAAAATCACGAAGATCAGGCATTTGATCGGATCGACCAGCAGGATGATGAAGGCGCTGGGGATCGCGCCGATCAGCGGGCCGAAGAAGGGGATGATGTTCGTCACGCCGATGATCACGCTGACGAGCAGCGCGTAGGGCATTTTCAGGATCGCGCAGACGATGTAGCAGATCAGCCCGATTATCGCCGAGTCGAGCAGCTTGCCGTTGATAAATCCCATGAAGGTCTTGTCCGTAAAGCGGATCGCTCTGCGCAGCTTTTCGGCCCGTTCCACGCCGAGGACGCAGTAGCACAAGCGCTTGGCGCGGGCAGACGCGGCCTCCATATTGCTCAGCAGATAGGCCGACACGATGATGCCGATGACGATGTTGTAGACCGCACGGATGAAGTAATACACGCCGGCGGTGAGATTGCTCACAAAACTGCCGAGACCCGGCAGGATCGTTTCACGCACCCAGGAGAACAGGTTGGTGTTGATTTCCTCGAATTTCTCGGTAACGAAATCACGCAGCTCCGGGTAATTGGTGAGCATGTTTCTCGACCACTCGCTGAGCTTTTCCATATAGCTCGGGCTGTTGTTCACGATCGTCTCGATGCTGGCATACAGCTGAGGAATAATGAGATAGACCAGCGCCGTGATCATAGCAAGAAAAACGATGATCGACAGCAGCACCGAAAGAGCCTTCGCAAGACCGGTCGAGGGCTTTTTCTTTTTCCCGGCCAGCTTCTCCGCCAGCGGCAGGAAGAAGCCCTGATACAGGCCGTTATAGAGCGGCGAGAGCAGATAGGTGATGATCAGGCCCCAGATAAAGGGACTGAGGATCTTCCCGAGAGCCTTGAGCGCGGTCCCGATGACCGGCAGATAGGCCAGGGCCATATAAAAAAGGATGCTGCAGGCGATGACGCAGAACGCCGTCACGCCCCAATAGAGGTATTTCTTATCCCAGTTGAAGATCCTTCTCACAGCTTCATCCCCTTTGACAGCTATTGATTAGAATTATTGTACTCTTGCGGAAAAGTCGCGTCAAGTTCATTTTGTGAATTCTTTCCCTGACTCGCCCGCAGCCGGCAAGCAAAGCAGCTTTCCTGCTCTTTTGGCTTATGTTTATCTTTTTATGGAAACTCTGCTCGCAGAACAAAAATGGATATCCATTTTCCCAATTGTGGGAAAAGCTGTTGGAAATGTTGAAAAACTGCGCGTTCACGCTCTGTTCATTCTTAGCGTATCTGAATATTTGCTCCTCTTTTCTGTCGAAATATGCATAATCCTGTCAACCGCTCATAATGCGTCCCTCCATGCCGTATCCATCATTGAGGTGAAGGAGCTGTGAAACAATTTCTTTCGATCTTATTGATCCTCGTTCTGCTCGGCATTCCCGGCAGCGCGTACGCCGAGCCGCTGCGCGACGGTGAATTGAAGATCTCCGCGCCGAGCGCCGTGCTGATGGAGAAGGAGACGGGCGAACTGCTCTATGAAAAGGGCGCGCACGAGCGCCGTCCGCCCGCAAGCGTAACAAAGGTGATGACGCTGCTGCTGATCGCCGAGGACATCGAAAGCGGAAAGATCGCCCCGGAGGACACGGTCACGGCCAGCGCGCGGGCGGCCTCCTTCGGCGGGAGCTGCGTCTATCTCGAGGAGGGCGAGCAGATGAGCGTGGACGAGATGCTCAAATGCATCGCCGTGGTCTCGGCCAACGACTGCGCCGTAGCAATGGCGGAGCACCTGTGCGGCAGTGAGGAGGTCTTCGTCGAGCGCATGAACCGCCGTGCGGCGGAGCTGGGCATGGCAGACAGCCATTTTACAAACTGCACGGGGCTTTTTGAGGATCCCGACCATTATACGACGGCTTATGACATCGCGCTGATGTCGCGCGAGCTCGTACGTCATGATCTGATCAAGCGCTACACGACGATCTGGATGGACACGATCCGGGACGGCGCCTTCGGATTGAGCAACACCAACAAGCTGGTCTACTGGTACCCCGGCTGCACGGGGCTC
Source organism: Oscillospiraceae bacterium (assembly GCA_017403885.1). Classification (GTDB taxonomy): domain Bacteria; phylum Bacillota; class Clostridia; order Oscillospirales; family Oscillospiraceae; genus Limivicinus. The sequence goes on along the minus strand of JAFRDM010000023.1, from coordinate 12,164 downwards.
AAGACCGGCTATACCTCCGAGGCGCTGTACTGTCTCTCCGCGACCGCCGAGCGCGACGGCGTGGAGTTTATTGCCGTGATCATGCACGGCGACTCCATCGAATCGCGCAACGCCGACGCAAAGGCGCTGCTGAATTACGCCTTCGCCAACTTCACGCTCGCTCCGCTGCCTGCGGACGCCGAACTGCCCGAGGCGCAGATCGAATACGGAGCGCGCTCCTCCGTACCGCTCACGCTTGCGGGAGACAGCCGCTTCCTGCTTGTCGGCAAGGGAGGCGAGCCATGCAGCTTCTCCTATTCCCTGCCCGGACACGTCAGCGCGCCGGTAAAGGCGGGCGAAGAGCTCGGCATGCTCGTCGTATCGCGCGGCGGCGAGGAGATCGCGCGGCGGTCTCTCCTCGCGGCGGAGGACGTCGGCCGCATCGGCTTCTGGGGCATCCTCGGCCGGCTGGCGGGCAGCCTCGTGGGGCTGTGAGACGGTAAAAGCCATCCTTGAATTTCCGGCGTGATGATGTATAATAGTATTGTTATGGCTTATTACCAATGAAAAACAGGAGGTTTACTGATATGGTCAAGGTCGATCTCTCCGGCGCTTCCGCCTTTTTCACCGCCGCAGGCCCCGACTATTCGCTCGCGTCTCTGGCGCATAATACTCTCCGGGACGGAAGCGGCTTGGGCGCAGATTTCACCGGCTGGGTCTCCCTCCCCCGCAAGATCAAGGACACGGAGCTGGACCGCATCGTCGCCGCGTCCGAAAAGATCCGCGCTCGCTCGAAGGCGCTCGTCGTTATCGGCATCGGCGGCTCCTATCTCGGCGCGCGCGGCGCGATCGAGCTGCTGCGTCCCATCCCCGCCGCCGGCGATCCCCGGGTCTTCTTTGTCGGCAACGGCCTGAGCGCCGACTATCTGCGCGATGTGCTCGCCCAGCTCGGCGACGACGATTTCGATGTAAACGTTATCTCCAAGTCCGGTACGACGCTCGAGCCCGCCGTCTCTTTCCGCATCTTCCGCGAGCTTCTCGCGAAGAAGTACGGCGAGACCGCCGACGAGCATATCTTCGCCACGACCGACGCGCGCCGCGGCGCGCTCAAATCCCTGGCCGACCGTCAGGGCTGGGAAAGCTTCGTCGTCCCCGACGATGTGGGCGGCCGCTTTTCCGTGCTTTCCGCTGTGGGTCTGCTGCCGATGGCCGTCGCCGGCATCGACGTGCGCAGAGTCATTGACGCGGCCATCCGCGAAATGGACGCGCTCTCCGTTCCCGGAGAGGAGAACCCCGCCTGGCAGTATGCCGCTGCGCGCCAGAATCTTTATAACAAGGGCTTTGGCGTGGAGATCCTCGGCTGCTACGAACCCAGCTTCCGCTTTATGGCCGAGTGGTGGAAACAGCTCTACGGCGAGAGCGAGGGCAAGGACGGCAAGGGCATCTTCCCCGCCAGCGTGGAATACACCGCCGACCTGCACTCGATGGGCCAATTCATTCAGGAGGGGCCGCGCATGCTCATGGAGAGCGTCGTGCGCTTTGCCAGGGCCCGCGGCTGCTATGAGGTGCCCTTCGACGAAGCCGACGGCGACGGGCTGAACTACATCGCCGGCCGTGATCTCAACGAGGTCTGCCGCATCGCGGCTGACGCCGTGAAGGAAGCCCACATTTCCGGCGGCGTGCCGAACATCGTCATCGAGGCCGAGGCTCGCGACGAAGAAGGCTTTGCCGCTCTTGTCTGTTTCTTCGAGGTCGCCTGCGCGATCTCTGGCTATATGTCCGGCGTCAATCCCTTCAACCAGCCCGGCGTCGAAGCCTATAAGAAGAACATGTTCCGCATGCTCGGGAAACCCGGCGCGGTCTGATCTGAAAGGGAAAGCATGTCCAAGCTGAAAAAGCCGGTCACTGCCGTAGCGTCTGTCTTTGACATGATCGGGAAAAAGAAGGTCGCCGTTTACGCGGCGGCCTCCGATTATTTCCTGTTCATGTCCCTCGTCCCGATCATGATGCTGCTCGTCAGCCTTATCCGCTATCTTCCCTTTGACGAGGCGGACGTGCTTCGTCTCTTCGCAGACGCGGTGCCGGTATCCGTTTACAACATCATCAGCTCGATCGTCGAAAGCATTTACCGCAGCGGCAGCGGCGTGATCACCGTCTCCGTTCTGCTGACGCTCTTTTCCGCTTCCGGCGCGATGCGCGCCATCATGAAAGGGCTCGATGCCGTCTACGAGGTCGAACGGCGCGAAAATGTCTTTTTGTTTTTTTCCCGCGCCTACGTCTATATGCTGATCCTCATCGTGATCATCATCCTCAGTCTGGTCGTGATGGTATACGGCAGCGTGGCTCTGGGCTGGCTGCATTCGGTCCTGCCGGAGAGCGGCTTTGTCGAGGGTCTTTTCTCGCTGACGAAGTATATGCGCTATCTTCTGGGTCTCGCGATCCTGACGCTTTCCTTCATTCTGCTCTACCGATGGGTGCCGGCCGGGAAGCACCGCTCTGCCTGCCAATGGCCCGGCGCGCTGTTCTGCGCCGTGGCATGGGTGGGCTTCTCATGGGTGTTCTCGCTGTATGTCTCCATTTCCGACAAGTTTGGCGCCTACGGCTATATCGGCACGATCATGGTGGCCATGATGTGGATGTATTACTGCTTTATGTTCCTGCTCATCGGCGGCTGCATCAACGCCGTGATCGAAAAACGCCGCGCCATGCGGGAAGCCGCCGCGGAGGAGGAAGCCGAATAAGCAAAAGTGCCGGAAGTCCTCAGCTTCCGGCGCTTTTTGCCTGTTGACCGCGCCTGCATGGAATTCTATAATACAGAAAAAAGGAGTGAAAGACCGTGAAGCTGACCGCTTTTATCCTTCCCCGCTGTCCCTACTGCCTCCAGATGCGCGAGCTGCTTGAAGAGCTGCGCGCCGAGCGGCCGGAGCTCTCCGCCATAGAGATCGAGTTCATCGACGAATCGAAGCAGCCGTCGCTTGCCGACCGCTACGACTATTACCGCGTGCCGAGCTTCTTCCTCGGCGAGCGCAAGCTTTACGAAGCCGATCCCCTCTGGACCCGCGCCGAGGCAAAAAACCGGCTTAGTGCAATGTTCGACATAGTCCTGGAAAAGGAATAATCGTTACAGACAAGCCGAGGCGCGTAAGACGAGAGTGCCCATACAAATAAACAACCGCTCTTTGCGGGCAGTTGTCAATAATAGGCATAGCCCTCTGCTTCTCGCAGAAACGTCAGATAAGTAATACATCCTGCCAACTGCGTGGTGATTGTTGCTTGCCGCCCCTGAAGGGACTAACTTCACTCATTGTGAGTTCACTCATTTTATCTTCTTTAAGTTGGGGCTTTTATACTCTGCGACTCGGTTTATGTTCTTTCCTGTCGTATCCACATAATATCCCTTGCATCAGAATTCCCGGTTCCTGTACTTGTATTTCAGTTCGTCGAATTGCTCATGCAACATAGCAAGGGTTTTCCCTTCCAACTATACCAACATTTTCGGCGATATTGTTACCAGTATATGCACGTGATCCAGGCGCACTTTGTGATTATCAATCCTTTTCCCGTCTTTCATGATGATGCTGGGAAACGATATTTTTCTCTTGTGGCGGTTGCTCCGGCATAGTATAGTAAAAACGAGAAAAAAACAGCAACAGATGTAGGATACTGGCCCATGTCGTCTACGACCCCTGCATTCAGGATTCCGTCGGATAATGAATAGTCTTCTTTCAAATTGGGAAAGGATGCTCAGTTCCATGCGAAAACCTCGAAAACTATGTGTAATGTGCCTACTGCTGGCGCTGTCCGTGCTGCTGCAGACGTCGCCTGCCTTTGCAGCGGCAGATGAACCGTACTATGAAGCGGAAGAGGCCGTCAACAGCAACTACGGCGGAGAGTATGTTTCTGTTTACACACCCTTTGATGAGGAATACGTCCTCAATATCCAAGGGAAGCTGATCGTGCCGCCGAAGATGCTGCGCCTGACGTTGGCGGCGAACGGGCAGACGATCATCCGCGCCTTTGTGCGGCCGGACACCAGCGGCAAGTTTTCCATTCAAATCAACACCTCTGCTGGAAGCAAGGAGTACCCTGTTGCCCTCCTGGGTACCGTGGTCGCCGATGAGACGGGCGGAAAGACGGGCAGCATCTGCTATGATACCATGCCGGGCTACAAGGAAGTACCCGCCATATCTGATGCAATCTGCCGCCTGAGCATATGCTGTGCCTATACCGAGGATCATGCCGACGGAGTATACGACGGAAACTGGTTCGACAGCAGCAATCCTCTCAGCGGCGAAAGGGGTTATACCAGCACCGAGTTCGTGCTCCACATGGTGAACAACAATCCGCAAGTCGTAGTGTACAATAGTATTTTGGGAAACAATGCCTCCGTTCGTTCCACATATCAGGATATGAGCGTCGGAAGTTATGCCTACGATACGTTTACTGACCCTTATCTGAAGGACATTGAAGGCTATATGCGATCCGGTCCCGTTTCACGCCCGCTTCTGCAGGAGCAAGTGGATTACCTGTGCGAGCAGGCCGATATCGTCACGGCCGGTGCGTCGACCGATTACGAAAAAGTTCTGCGCATTTTTGAGTTTGCTGCGGGCAATTTCTACTACGATTACCAGGGTTATTATTCCAGCCCGCAGGTTCAGTACTGTAATCCCTACGAGAATATTCTCGCACTGCGCAGCGGCGCGTCCGGCCCGAACTGCATCAACGGCAAGGTCGCCACCGTCTGCAATGGCTATGCGGCTGTCGTCATCGCGCTCTGCCGGGCAGAAGGTATTCCTGCGCGCATGGTCTGCGGCTATAACGGTTCTGGGAACATCCGTGTCTGGAACAGTATTGACGCAGACTACTGGAACGTGAGAAACCATTGGTGGGCGGAGGCCTATGTGAATGGCCGCTGGTTGATCATAGATGCGGATAAGGGGTCGAAGAACGAATGGCTGCGCGCGGACGGCGACTGGGCAGTCGAGGACAATGCTTGCTGGATTCGCGGAAGCGCTCTCAGCTATTCCGGCTTCGATATGAACGAAGAACTGCTGTCGAGCAATTACTGCTACGCACAGATCTGTGGCAAAAACAATTCCCAGCTTCGGGATCCTGTTATTACCTCCGTCGATACATCCAGCGGCTATGTGACGCTCCGCTGGAATCCTGTCGATGGCGCGACCGGTTACTATATCTACCGCGGCACAGTTCCGGAAGCCGAGAGTCTCGGCTACTACAGCTCCTGCAACACGACGGAGTTCACCTCCTACGGCGTGTCCGACGAAGCAGGCAAAGAGCTGGAGGAACCCGAGGTAACCTATTACTACCGTGTGCGCTCAGTCAATAACGGTACGGAGGGTGGGTGGAGCAACCTCTTCTCGGCCAAGGTGTCAGAAGAAGAGCGCGAAGCTGCGGAAAAAGCGCCGGTTATTACTAAGCAGCCAGCCAGCGTGAGCGCCATCGTCGGACAAAAAGCAGTCTTCACTGTGACAGCGGAAGGATCCAATCTCAGTTATCGCTGGCAATACTATGCCGATGCCGACGGCGGCTGGACAAACACCGCGCAGTCGGGCTATGATACTGATACGCTTTCGGTACCATGCACCTTGGCCCGTAATGGATATCAGTACCGTTGCAAGGTCTCTAACGCCATCGGCGCGGTCTATTCCGAGGCCGCAACCTTGACTGTGGAGCAGATTGAGCCTCCTATCATCCTTGTGCAGCCGGCGTCCGTCGAGGTGCCGAAGGGCGAGACCGCCGCATTTACCGTCGAGGCGGAGGGTGAGGATCTAAGCTACCGCTGGGAATACCGGCCTACAGAGAACAGCGAATGGGACTATACCTATCAGACGGGATACCAGACAGCCACGCTGTCTGTACCGGCCACGGCAGCGCGCAACGGCTATCAGTACCGATGCCAGGTCAGCAACAACGGCGGCAGGGCAACTTCCAATCCGGCGACGCTGACAGTAAAGGCAGTCGATGCACCGACTCTATTGAGACAGCCCGCCGACGCTCAAGCGAACCCCGGCGAAACAGTGCGCTTTTCAGTGGTCGTGTCAGGCTATGAGCCGCAGTATCAGTGGCAGTACTACGCATCGAGTGCAGATGGATGGAAGAACAGCAGCGCAGCCTCGGCGAAGACTGCAACCCTATCCGTTACGGCAGAGAGTTACCGGAACGGATACAAGTACCGCTGCAAGGTCACCAACAGCGCAGGTACGGTAACCTCAAATGCTGCGACCTTAACGGTGAACGGCAAGCCGACGATCACAACGCAGCCTTCAAACAAAACCGCAACGACAGGAACGACCGTGACCTTCACGGTTGGAGCGAGCAACGCGACGGGTTATCAGTGGCAGTACTACGCGTCGAGCTCAGACGGATGGAAGAACAGCAGTGCGAGTTCGGCAAAAACGGCGACTCTTTCCGTTACAGCAGAGAAATACCGAAACGGATACAGATACCGCTGCATTGTCTCGAACAGTTTGGGCAGCGTAACATCTGCGGCGGCCACGCTTACGGTGAAAGCACCTGCGGCCCCGGCAATCCTTGCCCAGCCCCAGAGCGTGACAGCCGCAGTCGGGAGCACCGCGCTCTTTCTCATCGAAGCAAGCGGCAGCAATTTGACCTACCGCTGGCAGTTCAGAAGCAGCTCCTCGGCCTCATGGAAGGACTGCAGCGGCGAAGGAGCAACGGCAGCCACACTGCCGATCGAGGCGAAAAGCTATCGGAATGGCTATCAGTACCGCTGTGTCGTCTCGAACGCTTACAGCAGTGTTTGTTCAGAGCCGGCGACACTGACCATAGGCCAAGCATCCAAGCCGATCATCACAACCCAGCCGCTCAGCCTTTCAGTCTTGGTGGGGGAAAGCGCCGTATTCAGTGTCTCCGCCACGGGCAGCAGTTTGAACTATCAGTGGTATTTCAGAACCGGGGCTGGAGCGGAATGGACGAAGAGCAACGCCGCCGGTGCGCAGACGGCTCGCTTTTCCGTGGAAGCACAGAGCTACAGAAACGGTTACCAGTACCGCTGCCGGGTTTCCAACAGTGAAGGCAGCGTCTATTCGGAGGCCGCCACCCTGACAGTTCTTTCGGTCTCCGCACCCGTCATCACATCTCAGCCGGAGAACTGCACCCTCCCTGAAAACGAAACGGCCGTCTTCAGCGTCGCTGCAAGCGGTGAAGACTTAAGCTACCAATGGTTTTTCAGAATCGGGGCTGGAGCGGAATGGACTAAGAGCAGCGCCGCCGGTGCGCAGACGGCTCGCTTTTCCGTGGAGGCACAGAGCTACAGGAACGGCTATCAGTACCGCTGCAAAGTCACGAACCCCGGCGGCAGCGTCTATACAAATGCTGCGACGCTGACGGTACTTTCGGTCTCCGCACCCGTCATCACATCTCAGCCGGAGAACTGCACGCTCCTTGAAAACGAAACGGCCGTCTTCAGCGTCGCTGCAAGCGGTGAAGACTTAAGCTACCAATGGTTTTTCAGAAACGGGGCTGGAGCGGAATGGACTAAGAGCAGCGCCGCCGGTGCGCAGACGGCTCGCTTTTCCGTGGAGGCACAGAGCTACAGGAACGGCTATCAGTACCGCTGCAAAGTCACGAACCCCGGTGGCAGCGTCTATACGAATGCTGCGACGCTGACGGTACTTTCGGTCGCCGCACCCGTCATCACCTCCCAGCCGGCAAGCGTCACCGTCGAGGTCAATAGTTCGGTTTCCTTTACTGTGAGCGCAGAAGGCGATGAACTCCAGTTTCAGTGGTATTTCAGAACTGGAAGCACCGCGGAATGGACAAAGTGCAGTGGATCCGACAGCACGACGCCCATTCTCAGCGTGGAGGCCAAGGCTTACCGCAACGGTTATCAGTACCGTTGCCTGGTAAAGAACCCCGGCGGCAGTGTGTATTCCGCCATCGCGACATTGGCTGTCACGCAGAGCTGAGCTAAAGCGTGCTTCGTTTCCTCGACATCTGAATACATACCGGGATGACATGCGAGGCTTGGCCGTTGATCGACGACACCAAAAAAGAGAGAGTCCTGATCGGACTCTCTCTCTCTCTCTTTTGGTGACCCGTACGGGACTCCTTGCCTGCGGGCAAGCCGGGGCGCGGCTCTGACATGCCACCGGCATGTCATTCACTCCCGCGCCCTTCGAGTCCCGCGGGAGACGGAGTAATCAAAAACATCGGCCTCGCCTTACGGCGGAGCCGATGTTTTTGGTGACCCGTACGGGACTCGAACCCATGTTACCGCCGTGAAAGGGCGGTGTCTTAACCACTTGACCAACGGGCCATAAAAAAGGCACATATACATGTGCCTTTATGGTAGCGGCACCTGGATTCGAACCGGGGACACTTCGGGTATGAACCGAATGCTCTGGCCAACTGAGCTATGCCGCCATATGCTATCTAAAACAGCATGAGAATTCTATCAGACGGCAGGCCGGTTGTCAACAAAAACTTTTGTATTTCGGCGCAGAAAAACGATTGTGCGCCGCAAAGCCCCTCAAGAGGGCAGAAAAACGGTCGGGTCAACACACGCGCCGGATTGGCGCAGCTCAAAATGCAGGTGGGGCTCCTGTGCGATCTCGCACAGGGCGCTCCGTCCGATCGTACCGATCGTCACGCCCGCGTCGACCCACTCGCCCTCGCTGACCGCGGTCTCTTCGGCAAGATTGGCATAGACGCTGCGCATCCCGTCGCCGTGGTCGATCGTCAGCACGGTGCCATACAGCCCGTCGTCAACGATCGAGACGACCTGCCCGCCGCGCGAAGCGAGCACGCTTGCGCCCTCGGGGCAGGCGATATCGACTCCCCGGTGCGTGCGCCAGTCGCGCATTGTCGCATCATAGGCGAGCGCGCTGACACTGTATTCTCTCTCGATCTCCCCAAGCACCGGCCAGACGTAGACGGCGGGGGCAGCAGGCGCGGCGCCCGCGGACGCCTCGACGCCCTCTTCCGGCTCCTCCGGCGTCGGCTCAGCGAGCGCGTCGGCGCGCAGTTCGGGCGGAGCGATCTCGCTCTCATCGATCCAGTCGCTGCCCTCGGCAGCCGGAGCGATCACCGTCTCCACACGGTGATTCCCGCCGATCAACTCATCCTGTTCGGACTTTCTCATAGCCTCGTTTCCTGTCGCCATCACCCAGGCGGAAACGCCGATGACTGCGGCACACAGGAAAAGGACTATGTAGAAGCCCTTCCCCGTCAGAAATCTCTCCGGACTTTTGCCGGAGCTGCTGCTGTTCATAAAACTACCTCCATTTGCAATGATTGCTTGCGCTTCTATTCTTGCCCTAAAACGGAGGCTTTATACGAAAAAAAGAGGAAGCCGTCATGACTTCCTCTTTTTTCTGGTTTGGTTTTCCGCCGATTACCTGATGTTGAAGAAAGCGTCGCGCCCGGGATACTGTGCGGCGTCGAAGAGCTCTTCCTCGATGCGGAGCAGTTGGTTGTACTTCGCCACGCGGTCGGAGCGGGACGGAGCGCCTGTTTTGATCTGGCCGGCGTTGACGGCCACAGCCAGGTCGGCCAGGGTGGTGTCCTCGGTCTCGCCGGAGCGGTGAGAGACGATGGCGGTGTATCCGGCGCGATTGGCGGTCTGGATGGCGTCAAGCGTCTCGGTCAGGGTGCCGATCTGGTTGACCTTGATGAGAACGGCGTTGGCCGCGCCCATTTCGATGCCCTGTCTGACACGCTTCGCGTTGGTGACAAAAAGATCGTCACCGACGAGCTGCACGCGATTGCCGAGACGCCTGGTCAGCCTGACCCAGCCTTCCCAGTCGTCCTCGCCAAGGCCGTCCTCGATGGAGATAATGGGATACTTGCTGCAGAAGTCTTCCCACATGTCGATCATCTCGTCGCTGGTCATGACGGTGCCGCGCTTGGGCAGATGGTATTTTCCGTCCGCGGGGTCATACCAGTCGGAGACGGCGGCATCCATCGCGATCATAAAGTCCTCGCCGGGCTTGAAGCCGGCTTCCTCTATGGCCTTGACGATGACCTTCAGCGCGTCCTCGTCGGCGCCCAGATCGGGCGCATAGCCGCCCTCGTCGCCGACGCCGGCGGCGGGCGTGCCGTTGGCCTTCAGAGTCTTCTTCAGCTGATGGAAGACCTCGGCGCACATGCGGAGCGCTTCCTTGAAGCTCTTCGCGCCGACAGGCATGATCATGAACTCCTGGATGTCGACGCTGTTGGAGGCATGCGCGCCGCCGTTGAGGATGTTCATCATGGGAACGGGAAGGGTCTTGGCGTTGACGCCGCCGATATAGTTGTACAGGCTCATGCCGCAGGCTTCGGCAGCGGCCTTTGCGCAGGCGAGGGACACGCCGAGAATCGCGTTGGCGCCCAGACGGGTCTTGTTCGGGGTGCCGTCGATCTCGCAGAGCATCTTATCGATGGAGGTCTGATCGAGAACGTTCAGGCCAAGCATGGCCTCGGCGATCTCACCGTTGACGTTTTCAACAGCCATCGTGACGCCCTTGCCGCCGTAACGGGACTTATCGCCGTCGCGGAGCTCGCAGGCCTCGTGGATACCGGTGGAAGCGCCGGAGGGGACGGCCGCGCGGCCGATCGTGCCGTCGTCGAGCGTGACTTCGACTTCGACCGTGGGGTTGCCGCGGGAGTCGAGGATCTCGCGCGCCAGAACGTCGACGATCTCAAGATACTGTTTCATATTTTGTCCTCCTGTATAAGGTAGAATTCTCTTGGATTATACCCTATGGCCGATGAAAAATAAAGAGCAAGGCGTGAATTTTTTGACAATTCTTTATGCCCCTGTCCACCGTTTCGGACGGCTCCGCCGGCGCGCGGTCCGGATCAAACTTAACAATTCTTTATTTGAAGCTTTTGCGTCGTGCGCTTATAATGGCCTTGCATCGGAGGTGATCCCATGAAGCAGATATTATATGCCATCGTCGGTCTGGTCGCATCGTTCCATGACCGTATCCTTACGCTCAACGACTCCTTTCCCGCTGTTCTGTCGGACAAGCAGCTTCACTTTCTTGTCATCGGCATTTTCGGGATGCTGCTCTTTTTTGCAGTGCACAGTCTGTTCCTCTGGCTCGTCCGCCGCGGGCATCTGATGGCCATTTCCTGGATCTATGTTTTCACGGTGATCCTTGTCCTGACCTTTGCCATAGAGATCGGCCAGCACATCACGCACACGGGCGTGCTGGAATTTGCCGACATCGTCTACGGCGTCATCGGATTTCTGATCTTTTTCGGCGCTTTTGCCGCCGCGCGCAGCTTTGTCATGATGCTCTTCAAGCTGTCAGACAGGAAAAAGGCTGAAAAGATCAGACAGATACGAATGCAGGGCGGCGTGAAAGACGCTGTGAGCGATTGTAAAGCTCGTTGAGGCCGCAGTGGGGACGCCGGGGCGCCCGTACGCGACGCTGTCTTTCGATCCGCAGGCGGATCTGTACGCCGTCGCCGGAAACATGGCAAGATCCTTCCGCCCCTTCCCCGCCCGGCTCGGCCGGCACGCTTTCCCCTTGTTCAGGATGAAGGATCTGCAATCGTAGATCGCACGGTCCTGTCTATTTGATTTTCTGTCAAATAACAAGAAGCAGCCCGTTCCGAAAAGGAACGGGCTGCGGTTTTTATCTGCTGATGTTTTTATGCAGCAGCAATCTGAATGACACAGCATGTCATCCGGGATCTCGTCAGGAGCTTGTTACTGTGAGTGTTGCAGAGCTGGAGTACACCGTGCCGTTTGCATTGGACACCTTGCAGCGGTACTGGTAGCCGTTGCGGTAGCTCTCGGCCGTGAGGGTGAAGCTGGCGGTCTTGGCGGAGGCGGCGCTGCAGTTGCTCCAGCCGTCGGCGCTCGAGGGACGGAACTGCCACTGGTAGCTCGTCGCACCGCTCGCCGCCACCGTGAAGGTGACCGTCGCGCCGATTGCCGCGGACTTGTTGGAAGGCTGCGTCGTGATCGTCGGCTTTCCATCCGACGTCACGGTCAGAGTCGCGGCGTTGGAGTACACCGTGCCATTGGCATTGGACACCTTGCAGCGGTACTGGTAACCGTTGCGGTAGCTCTCGGCCGTGACGGTGAAGCTTGCTGTCTTGGCGGAGCTTGCTCTGCTGTTGCTCCAGCCGTCGGCGCTCGAGGGACGGAACTGCCACTGGTAGCTCGTCGCGTTGCTGGCCGCCACCGTGAAAGTGACCGTCGCGCCTGT
>JAFRDM010000005.1 GCA_017403885.1 Oscillospiraceae bacterium | reverse complement strand
TCCTCGCCCAGCTTGGCGAGACCGGCCGCGACCTTGTCGTCCTGGCCCTTGGTCTTGGGCGCGATGGCCATGGAGTACATCGGCTCGGGCAGCTCGATGGCGGGCAGCTCGACGTCCTCGCGGGAGTCGACGACCACGTCGCCGGTCTTCCAGTCCATCTTGCCGACGGCGACGATGTCGCCGCAGCAGGCGCCGTCGACCTCGGTCGACTTCTTGCCGCACATGGTATACAGGCGGCCCAGCTTGTCGGTGCTGGAGGCGCGGCAGTTGCGCAGGCTCATACCCGCGCTGACGGAGCCGGCCAGGACCTTGATGAAGCTGTACTTGCCGAATTTGTCGGAGATGGTCTTGAACACGAAGCCCAGCGTGGGGCCGGCCTTCTCTTCGGGGGCGGGGCAGTAGTCCGCGATGCCCTGCAGCATGGCGGCGGTGCCGACGTTGCTCATCGCGTCGGTGGCGAACACGGGAACGACCGCGCGCTCGGCCACGCCGACCTTCAGACCCTCGATGATATCGGCCTCTTCGAGCTCCATGGTCTCGAAGAACTTCTCCATCAGCTCCTCGGTGGCGCCGGCGGCGGCCTCCATCAGCTCGGCGCGCATGTCCTCGACATGGGCGGCGTCGGAGGCGGGGACGGCGGCCTTCTCGAACTTGGCGCCGTTGGTGAAGTAAGCCACGTTGTGCACCAGGTCGATGACGCCCTTGCCGTCGGAGGTGGGGATGGTCACGGGGCAGACGATGCTGCCGTACTTGCCCTTGAGCGTCTCGAGAGCCTTGAAGTAATCGCCGTGCTCCTCGTTGCACTTGGAGACGCAGAACATGACGGGCAGACCGGCCTTCTTGAGGTACTTCCAGCTGCGCTGGGCGCCCACGCCGACCGTTTCCGCCGTGTCCTTGGCGGAGAGGACGATCACGCCGGCCTCGACCGCGCGCAGCGCGCAGAGCACGTCGCCGACAAAGTCGAAATAGCCGGGGCAGTCGAGCACGTTGATCTTGCAGCCGCCGAAGCTCACGGGGGCGACGGCGGTGGAAATGGTGATCTGGCGGGCGGTTTCCTCGGGGTCGTAGTCGCAGACGGTGTTGCCGTCGCTGACCTTGCCCAGACGGTCGATCGCGCCGGTGACGTAGAGCATGCTCTCCGCCAGGCTGGTCTTGCCGGAGTTGCCGTGGCCGATCAGGCAGATATTACGAATGTTTTTGGTTTCCATGTGTGATGTTCCTCTCTGTCAGATATCTTCAAAACTGTTTTGATAAAAACGATCTCAACATTTTAATTATACACTATCCGTTTTTCTTTGGCAACAGAAAAAAAGCGGGAAAAGCAAGCTTTTTTCAGAGCCTCGTAAAGAAGCTGACCGCGCCCGTCGCCAGCGCGAAGAACACCATCACGCCGAAGAGCAGGCTGATCGACACGCTGCCCGCGCCGAGCAGGCGGAAGGCCGCCAGCAGCACGCCGGCGAACGCGCCGAGAGCCGAGAGCAGGGTGTTGATGCGCGTGGCGCTGTAGATGCTGCGCGCGGTGTCCGCGGTATGCACCAGCGGGCCCAGCCCCTCGCGGCAGATCACCGCGGCGAGCTGGCTGTCCTCGCCCGGCTCGGCGGCAGACATGCCGAAGCGCTCGACGTAGGGCGGAAAGTCGTAGCCGTCGGTGGCCACGTCGAAGGCGACGTGCAGCATCTCGGGCGTGACGTTGAAATCGCGGATCGCGAACACCGGATGGCGGTTGGAGCGCATCAGCTCGACGAGGGCCTCGCGCACCTGGGGCTTGGCGGTGTACTTCATGTTGAAGATGCCGCACAGGATCCCGTCCACCGACAGCAGCACCGAGGTCTTGTCCACCAGACGGAAGGGGATGCGCACGTTCATCAGCCGCATCAGATCCGTGCTGCCGCACAGGATCACGCGGCTGTCGATCACGCCCTTCATGCCGCCGCCGGAGAGGTATTCGAAGTTTTCTATGCTGCAGGTGCGGCAGCCGTTGCGCTCCATCAGCGTGCCGAAGGCGGGCGCGGCGCAGCTGCCCGCGGCGGCCATCATGCTGCCGGCGTAGGAGATGATGCGCGCGGGATCCTCGTCGGCAAAGATGCGGATCGTGCCGATCTCCACCGTCCCCTCGGGGAAGAGGTCGCGGTCGGTGACGATCAGGTTCTTGCTCTGGCCGATGTCGCTCATGCCCGACCAGCCGGCGATCGCCGCGCCGGAGGGGAAAATGCGCATCGAGCCGAGGAAGAAGGGCAGGGAATAGCTGCACATCGCCGCAAAGGGCACGGCGGGACAGAACACCACGGAGAATATGTACAGGAAGTCCGCGAAGTCCTTTTTCGCGAAGGCGATCACGAGCGACAGCAGAAAGGCGAGCGCGAGCAGCGGCAGCGAGATCTTGCGGAACAGGTCCTCGTCGGGCGAGGACTGCTCGCTGCGGCGCACAAAGCCCGGCGTGGGCCGCACGGACTTGAGGATCGTGATGTCGCCGGTTTTGCTGTCCGTCTCGCCCGTCACGGCGAAGCAGCGCTTGCCGATGGCCGGCACGCGCAGCGCCTTGCGCATCGCGCGGGTGTGCAGCACGGCGGCGAACATCTCGCCCGCGAGCGAGAGAGAGGAGATCAGACACGGCGCGAGATGCGGCGTCACGAAGCCGGCCTTCGCGGCCAGGATCGCGTCGAGCGAGCTCAGCACGCAGGAGAAAACGGCCATGCTGTCGGCCCCGATCTTCCCGCGGAAGGCGTTCATCACGCCCGTGGTCACCACGTCGAGACACAGCAGCATGATGCCCAGCTGCAGCCCGAGACACACCGCGTTCGCCACGGCGGAGAGCTTGAGCGTGCCCGGCACGGGCAGGCCCACGGAGATCCACAGCATCGCAAAAAGCATGATCCCGCTGATCCGCAGCCGCAGCCGCATCGAACGGATATAGCTGCCGTAATATTTCGAGGCCTTGGCGCAGCTGAGCTCCGGCCCCAGATCCTCGTCGTCGTCCTCCATCGTGCGCGCGCCGGCGCTGCTGCGGCGCATGCCGTAGAGCAGCGCGGTCAGCCGCGACGTCACGTATTCGCGGAAGGTGCCGGGGTTGGCCGCCTCGTCGTAGAGCTCGTCGAAATCGGGCTCCGCGGGCGCGGTCTCAAACTCGCGGCGGATGGCGTAATCGCCCTCGCCGAAGTCGCTGAAGGCCGACTCGAAGCCGAGCTCGCCGAGGCTCTGCTCCGGCGTTTTTTCCTCGCTGCGCTCCAGCGTTTCAAAGCGCACGCTCTCGCCGCTCTTCTTCTCCCCGTCGGTCCCGGCGCGCTTCCGGGCGCGGATGGACTCCCAGTCGATCCGCGCGCGCTTCGGCGGGCGGACCGCCTCGGCCACCTTCTGACCGATGCTCCCGAAGAGACCCGCGGGCCTGTCGGGCTGCTCGGGCTCGTCGTCCTCCCCCTCGCGCACGTTGCTGTACATGGTCTCGGCGGACTGCGGCGCGCGATAGTTCTCGTCGGCGCTCATGTCCACATCTTTGCCGTCGTAGCGGATCGTGCCCGTGCGCTCGCCGCCCATGTAGAAGCGTTCGTCCGGCTGGATCGGAGGATTGCTCACCTCCGTCTCGGTCAGATCCAGAAAATCGCCGCGCTTGAAGGCGTCGAGGAACTCGCGCACCTCGGCGTCGCTGGGCCGCGCGCTGCGGCGCGGCTCGGACGTGACGACCGGGCGGTAGGGGACGGCGCGCGGCGAGGGCTTTTCTTCGGCCGCGGGAGCCGCCTCGGTGTTGACGGTCGGTTCGGGCCCGGCAGCCTCTTCAGCCTCGGGAGCTTCGGGTTCGGCAGCGGCTTCCACGGGCGCCTCTTCTTCGGCCGGCTGCTCAGGTTCGGCAG
>JAFRDM010000022.1 GCA_017403885.1 Oscillospiraceae bacterium | reverse complement strand
GAGCGTACCATATCCCCGGAAGTGATCGGCATCAAAGATCCTCTCACGGTTCAGATCCGTGTTGCGGCGTTCCGGGTGGGAAAAGGTGAGATCACCATAGATGAGGCTGTTGCCATGTACGGAAGCTTTGAATGAAAAAAATGCAGTTGGCAGTTGTTTAGTTAACAGGTGAGGGAACCGAAGATGCAAAACCAGGAAAACCAAGTAAATACAAAGGTTTCCGGCAACAGGGTAATCGAGTACGGCCTCAAAGCCGCGAGACGCGCTCCGCAGTTCAGCAAGCGCTGATCCGTTATTTACAGGCACTCGCTTCGGCGGGTGCTTGTTTTTTTGTGCGGCGGGCGGCTTTTCGGCATCTCTCGCGGTTGCCGCGTCAGCGGCGAGCGAGAGGCCGTTTCGATCGTCGAAGCGCCCGAAGGGCAGCTTCGCCCGCCACGCTCCGCAGTTCAGCAAGCGCTGATCCGGTTTTCCTTCAAGCACTCACCTTTCGGTGGGTGCTTGTTTTTTCGCTTCGGTACGGAACGGCGGATCGAGGCTTTCATAAAAAAATTAACGATAAACGTAAAATAATACTTGACAAACATAAAATGCGGTGTTATAGTGGCCTCAGAAATTAACGATAAACGTTAATTATTTAGCGATAATAAGGAGATAACAATCATGGATAACACGAAACTGACCCGCAGCGCCGCCGTGATCGACCGCATTCTGAAGATCCTGCAGGGCTTTGCCCTCGCCGGTGTGATCGTCGCCGCGATCTTCATCCCGCTGACCGCCATCCTCGGCGAAAAGATCATCGCCAGCGCCGACACTCTGACGCTCGGCGTCATAACATTCCATTTGATCGGCGGGCCCGAAAGCTATCTGGTCCCGACCATCAAGATCAGCATGATCATCATGCTGGTCTGCATCGTCCTCGAGGCAGCGGCAGCATGGTATTTTCTGAAAGTGCTGCGAGATATCCTCGTCCCCATGAAAGAGGGCAAGCCTTTCGCTTCGGGCAACTCCGTCAAGATCCGCAAGCTGGGCTGGACCGCTCTGATTGCGGGCGGCGTCACCGAGCTGGGGCGAGTGATCTCCGATATCTCCAACGTGCGGGCTTATCAGATCGAGCGTCTGTTCAACCCCGAGACCGTCAGCTCCTTCAGCTATAACTTTTGCATCAACCTCTGGTTCGTCGTGGCCGCATTGATCCTGTTCTTCCTCTCCTATGTCTTCCGCTACGGCGAGGCGCTGCAGCAGGAAGCGGACGAGACGCTCTGAGGTGCGGCCATGGGAAAGATCATTCTGCGGCTCGACCGCGTCATGGCGGATCGCAAGATCAGCCTTAAGGAGCTGTCCGAGCAGGTGGGGCTGTCCAACGTGAATCTCTCGAAGATGAAGACCGGCAAAATCAGCGCGATCCGTTTCTCCACGCTGGAGGCCGTCTGTGAGGCGCTGAACTGCCAGCCGGGAGATATTCTGGAATATGACCGCGGCGCATCCCCGGAGAATTGAGAGAAATCATTATGCCAACAAGCGCTCACCTTAACGGCGGGCGCTTGTTTCTTTGCGCGGACGCCGCGTTTTCGCTTTATGTTTTTACTTGGCGTTTTCGCTTTCCCGTGATATACTGTCTGTGTTTATAAAGCGGAAAGGAGTCTGATGAATATGAGCGAAGCAACTGTCAGAATTCAGGACGATCTGTACGAGGCCGTCAACGGAGAATGGCTCAAAACCGCCGTCATCCCCGAGGACAGGCCCGCCACGGGCGGTTTTTCCGATCTGGACCAGGAAGTGGAAAAGATCATGATGGCGGATTTTAAGGCTCTCGCAAAGGGAGAAAAGAGCACCGGCATCCCCGAGATGAAATTCGCGGCCGCCCTTTACAGAAAGGTGCTGGACACCGCGCGGCGCAACCGCGAGGGCGTCGGGCCTGTCCTTCCTCTCCTGGAGAAGATCCGCGCGATCCGCTCGGTCGGCGAACTCAACGCCGCCGCCGACGAGCTGCTGCTGCAGGGCGTCGAGCTGCCGCTGCGGATGGGCGTGGAGGCTGACATGCAGGACGCGGAGAAGCATTCCTTTATCGTCGCGGGGCCCGAGATTATCCTGCCGGACACCGCCTATTACGCCGAGGGCAACGAGGCGGGCAAGCAGCTGCTGGCCGTCTGGGCGGACATGGCCGGGCGTGCTCTGGCCTTCGCGCCGCTTTCCGCCGATGAGCAGAAGCAATATCTCTCCGACGCGCTCGCCTACGACGCGCTGATCGCAGGGACGGTCAAAAGTCAGCTCGAATGGTCGGAGTATTTCAAGTGCCACAACCCCAAAAGCGCGGACGAGGTCGCTGCCCAGGCAGCGCCCTTCGACGTGAAGGGGCTGCTGTGCAGGCTCTACGGGGACAAGGCCCCCGAGACGCTGATCGTGTACGACCCGCGGGCGCTGAAGGAGCTGAACGGCTACTTCAGCGAGGAGAACCTTCCGCTCTACCTCCACTGGGCCTACGTCAGAACGCTGCTGCGCGCCAGCGCCTTCCTCTCGGAGGAGCTCGCCGCGCTCGGAAAGACCTATTTCCGAGCGCTGACCGGCGTCGAGGCCGATCCTCCCCTCGAGAAGCAGGCTTATCAGACCGCGTCCGAGACCTATTCCGAGCCCGTGGGCGTCTACTACGGCCGGACCTACTTCGGCGAAGAGGCAAAGGCGGACGTCGTGGCGCTGGTAAAGAAGATCATCGACACCTACAAGCTGCGGATGGAGAAGAACGGCTTCCTCGCCCCTGAGACGAAAGAGAAAGCCATCCGCAAGCTCTCGACCATCGAGATCAAGATGGGCTATCCCGACGAGATCAAGCCGATCTGGTCCAGGCTCGTCTTCGACGAGACAGACTCGCTTTTTGAGGTCATGCAAACGCTCAGCGCCATCCGCTTCCGTGACAACCTCGACAAGCTCTGCAAGCCCGTCGACCGTACGGAGTGGCTGATGCCGGGCCACATGGTCAACGCCTGCTACAATCCGCTGAGCAACGACATCACCTTCCCCGCCGCGATCCTGCAAAAGCCCTTCTATTCGCTCGCGCAGAGCGTCAGCGAAAACCTGGGCGGCATCGGCGCGGTCATCGGCCACGAGATCTCCCACGCCTTCGATAACAACGGCGCGAACTTCGACGAGCACGGCAACTTGAAAAACTGGTGGAAAGAAGAGGATTTTCAGGCCTTCAAGGCGCTGACGCAGGACATGATCGCGCAGTTCGACGGCATCGAATTCCACGGCGGCAAGGTCAACGGCGAGCTCACCGTCAGCGAGAACATCGCCGACAACGGCGGCATGGGCGTGACTCTGGAGATCATGCACACGCTCCCCGACGCCGACTACCGGGCCTATTTCATGAACTGGGCGCGCGTGTGGTGCATGAAGGCCAAGGAGGAGTATATCCTGCTCCGTCTCAACAACGACGTGCACTCGCCCAACGTGCTGCGCGCCAACATGCCGCCGCGCAACTTCGCCGAGTGGTACGAGGCTTTCTCCGTCACGGAGAAGGACAGGATGTACCTCGCGCCGGACAAGCGCATCAGCATCTGGTGAGAGACGCGCAAAAACCGCATCCGTTCCGACAGGCGCCCGCTTCGAGCGGGCGTCTGTTTTTTCTCTTCACAACCGCCGGTTGAGCGAGGAAGCCGAACGCGTCATTGCTTTTTTCGCGCCCGTCTGATACCATCGGGATCGTAAGGCGCCTATCCTTCGAAAAGGAGATCGTGACAATGGAACTGGGAAAGAAAATCAAACAGCTTCGCTTCAAGGCGTCCCTGACGCAGGAGCAGCTTGCCGAGAGCGTCGGCGTCAGCGCGCAGGCCGTCTCGAAATGGGAAAACAGCATCGCGATGCCGGACATCACGCTGCTGCCGAAGCTCGCGGAGCTCTTCGGCGTGACGATCGACGAGCTGTTCGATCTCAGCGCCGAGCAGCGGCTGAACCGGATCGAAAACCGTCTGGACCGCGAGGACGAGCTGCCGCAGGACGTGTTTCGGGAATACGAGGACTTTCTGAAAGCGCAGCGCGCCGACGAGAGCAGCAAGAAGCGCGCGACCTCGCTGAGCGCCTATCTGTACTGGCACCGCATGAACGCCGCCGCGCAGAAGGCGGCCCGCTTCGCGCGCGAGTCCGTGCGGCTCGACCCCGGCGAGAAGGACTGCCAGTGGATCCTGCAGAAGGCGGCGGGCCACGCCGCGTGGGACTGGAACGTCTCGAACCACAGCAGGGCGGTCGCGTTCTGGCGCGAGATCGTCGAGGCAAATCCCGAGATCCGTCTGTCCTATTACTATCTGCTCGACAATCTCATCGCCGACCACCGCGCGGACGAGGCGGAGATCTGTCTCGAGCGTCTGAGTGGACTCCCCGACACGAGGCCCGTCATCAACGAGGTCTACCGCGCCTATATCGCGCTCGCGCGCTTTGACGAAAAGAGCGCCGACGCGATCATGGAGCGGCTGGAGAGGGAGCATGCGGAGGACTTCGCCTGCCTGTTCGAGGCGGCGCAGTATTACGCCCGCAAATGCGACTACGACCGCGCCGTCGCCCTCTACGAGCGCAGCTTTGAGGCCGAGACGCGCCGTCCGCGCTTTACCGACGAGCTGATGGGGATCGCCGATATCTGGGAGGCCCGCGGCGAGTATAAGAAGGCCGCGGAGACCTATGACCGGATCATAGATCTGCTGGAAAACGAGTGGGGCATGACCGAGGAGGTCGAGCTCAAGGACGCCCAGCGCGAAAAGGCCCGCCTGTTGGAAAAGTGCTGAGCAGTTTTGCTGCAGAATTCATTATTGTAAACCTTGCTTTTTTCTCTTTCGCGGGGTATAGTGTAGGCGGGACTTTTCCGAGGTCCCGCCTTTTTATGATGACATCGCGAAAGGACGCCGAAGATGGACGAGAGAAAAACGCTGCTGAGCTATATCGGTCCCGGCCCGTGGCTCGTGCTCGCATGCGTGCTGCTGCTGGCCGCGATGCTGCTTTGCGCCTTCTACACGCCGGCCGCCGCCGCGATCGAGCCGGTCTATCCTCCCCCGATCCCCTCCGACGCGCCGGCCTTCTCGGCGAGCGGGGAGGAGGGCGAACTCGTTTATCTCAACACCATCGCCGTCAGCGACGCGATCTGCCAAAGCGAGGACGGGAAACTCTATTACGCTGCCGAGGACAACGAGCACTACTTCCGCATCGTCTGTGTCAGCGGCGAGACCTATGCGCTCATGAGCCGCCAGCGGGAGCTTTGGAACGCGGCCGACTCCTTTGTCAGCCAGTTCCGCCTGACGGGCCGCCGCGCGCGTATCCCCGACGCGGTCAAGGCCGATTTCCTGAAGGTCTTTTCGATGGATGAAGAGGTGTTTGACCTCAACTTCGGCCGCCTCTGTCTGGTCGAAGAACCCGTCGTACTCCCCGATACCGGGCGCTCCGCCGCCTGGACGGTGTTCGCCGTTCTCTTCGCGCTGGGCTTCCTCGCGGTGCTGGCGCTGTGGCTGTTCCGCTTTCTTGCGGCCTGGTCCGCCCTGGTGCGGCTGGAGGAGAACGAGCGTCTCGGAGACGCCGCGCGTCAGCTCGAGAACGGGGCCCGCTCCGAGCGGGACGACAAGCTGCGTTTTTCGGAGGACTTCCTCTACGGCGGACGAATCGGCCTTGCGGCGGAATGGAAGGACGTGCTGTGGAGCTATGAGCGCAGTCTCGGCAAGGGCAAGCTCGTGCTGGCGCGGGCGCTGGTGATCCGCACGGCCGACGGCAAAGCGCATCCGCTCCTCTTCTCCGCGCAGGAGGCCAAGGACCTGCGCCGTCTGGCAAACCGCCTGTGCGAGCGCAACCCGAAGATGCTCTGGGATCTCACGGCGGAGAACCGCGCCGCCTGGGAAGGCAGGAACGCCTGAGCGAAAAGAAAAACGACAGACCGGATGAAAAGCCATCCGGTCTGTTTTCTTTTATTCAAAGCAGATCTCGTGCAGCGCGCGCAGCCCCCGCAGCGCCTTTTCCCGCGGAAGCTCAAGGCAGAGCTGATCGCGCGAGAGCGCGCTGTCGAGGATCTGGATCTCCCGGTCCTCGAGCCCGCGCTGCAGGCGCGGCAGCATGGCGCGTGCGCCGCGTCCGACGAGCGTGAGCGTCCCGCCCCGCAGGGCCAGCCCCGCGAGCTCCGGCCGCTCGCTCTCGCCGAGCACACGAACCTCCGTGCCCTCGCCCTCGCCGGAGGACGAGCGCAGAGACAGCTCCACGCCCTTTTCGAGCGCGAGTTCCATCGAGCGCTTTTCCAGCACCTGCGCCCCGGCGTAGCTCAGGCGCAGCATGTCGCGGCTGTCGATCTTATCAAGCAGCCGCGCCGTCGGTACGAGACGCGGATCGGCCGTGAAGATGCCCGGAACGTCCGAGTAGATATCGCAGCGCTCCGCCCGCAGCGCGGCGGCGAGCGCCACCGCCGTGGTATCCGAGCCGCCGCGGCCGAGCGTTGTTACGTCGCCGCTGTTGTCGATGCCCTGAAAGCCGGTGATCACCGGGACGATGCCGTGGGCGAGCGCTGCGCGCACGCGCGCGGCCGTCAGCGTCGTGATCTGCGCGTCGCCGTGCACCGCGTCGGTAAAAATGCCGCTCTGCCAGCCCGAGAGCGATACGGCGCGCTGGCCCTGCGCCTCCAGCGCGATGGCTGCGAGCGCGGCGCTGGAGCATTCGCCCGTGCTCATCAGCGCGTCGAGTTCCCGTGCGCTCGGCGCCGGGGATACGCTGTAGGCCATCGCCAGCAGCTCATCCGTCGTTTCTCCCATGGCCGAGACGACCATCACGGCGTCCCGGCCCTTTTGCCTCTCCCGTATGCACAGCGCCGCCGCGCGGCACAGTCCTTCCGCGTCGGCGAGCGAGCTGCCGCCGAATTTCTGTACTGTAAGCATGTTTTTCCCTCCCGTGACGTACCGCGACGCTCTCGCGGCACTCTGAGCGCGAACAAATCCGTGCGGGAAATGTTTCGACACTCCATTCTATACGCAAGCTGCGCCGCGCGTGTATGAAGCCGCGCGATCCGGGGAAAAACAGAAAAAGAGACTTTTTTGCGGGAGGCGCGTATGCGGGCCTGGGACAATCTTTGGCGCAGAGCCGTCGCCGCTGCGGCGCTTGCCGCGGCGCTGTGGATCACGCTGCGCTTTCTTCTGCCGCTGCTCGCGCCCTTTCTGGCCGCCTTCGCGCTGGCCGCTGCGATGGAGGGCCCCGTGCGGCTGCTGATCCGCCGCGGTTTGCCGCGGCGGCGAGCGAGCTG
>JAFRDM010000021.1 GCA_017403885.1 Oscillospiraceae bacterium | reverse complement strand
CCTCAGGGGCCGACGCCGCGTCCGCGGCGCGCAGATAGAGCATCGCCACCGTCACGAGCGCGACGATCAGCAGCGAAACGACGGGCAAAAGCGCCCCCGCCGCGCTGCGTTTTCTCTTTTTATTCGACTGCTCCGCCTTCATGAAAGCCTCTTTTTGTTAACATAATATATAAATACACAATACCCGAAAGAACGGACCTTGTCAATATATTTCCGTCAAATGCCGCGAGGCGCCGCAAAACGACCGCTCCCGGCTGAAAAGAGAGATCGCCCCCCACCCGATGGCAAAAAGATAAGGAACGGGCATATAAGCCCCCCACATATAGAACAAAAGCGCCTCTTTCGAGGCGCTTTTTCTTTCTGCTTCATTCTTTCGCCTTCAGCGAGAAGACGGCCGCGTAGCGGTCGCCGTCGATCTTTGCCTCGAAGGAGCCGTCCATCGCCTGCATGATCTTTTCGCAGGTACGCAGGCCGATCTTCGTGCTCTCCACTCGGGATACGCCGCGGGCGATCGTGTTGGACACGCGCACGCTCAAAACGCCCTCGGCAAGCTCGGAGCGGATGACGATGGGGCGGCTTCTGTCCGCGTATTTCTTGGCGTTCGAAACCAGATTGTCCATCACGCGCTTGAGATACATCGGGTCGGTCACGATCGAGCACTCGCCCGAAAAATCCCGCTGCTCCACCTCGAAGCCCGCGTCCTTGAGATCGAAGGCAGCCTCGCCGACGAGCTGCTCGACGAGCAGACGCGCGTCGTAGCTCTCGCGCTGCATTTCGATCTCGGCCCGTCCGAAAACAAGGAAATACTTGAACAGCTCGTCCGTCAGGTCCTTGAGCTCAAGCGCCTTGTGATAAGCTGCCGCGGCGAAACGCTCGCGGCTCTCGCCGTCGTCGGGGCTGCTCTCGTTGAGCAGGCCGAGATAACCGATCAGGCTCGTCATCGGCGTACGGATATCGTGCGAGATCGCCGTGATCAGCTCGGAGTTGGCCTCCCAGGCACGCTTTTCGTTGCCCATGCGCTCGATCACCGAGCGGCGCATATTGTCCATCTCGGAGGCGAGCACGGAGATCTCGTCTCCGCCGGAGGCGGTGATCGGCGCCTCCAGATCGCCCCGGCCGATCACGACAGCCTCCTCGGAGAGACCGATGATCCTGTCGGTGACGCGGCGGATGTAGAAGAACATCACTGCGATGAAAGCGACGGCCGCCAGAACCAGCGAGCCTATGAGGAAAACGTTGCGCTCGCGGTTCTGCGAGCTGTCGCCGATCGCGATCTGATACTCGCCGTCGGCAAAGCGCATCGGATAGAGCTTGCCGTAGATCCCGGCGATCTGCACGAGATCGCTGATCTGGCTGCTCACGGGAGCCTCCTCGCCGCGGCGCACACTGTAATTACCGCCGCCCCCCGTGACGATGATCGTCACGTCGTCGCGCTTGGCGGTCCAGCGCGCAATGGCGGCCGAGTCCGTGCCGGACAGGCCGTTCTGACGCACGTATACATTGAAGTCCGTGTAGATCTGCGCCTTGCGCGCGGAGACGGACTCCGGGCTCATATAGACTTTGTCGATAAAGTAGCTGCCGATCCCGTACGCGCCGAAGAATACGCCCACGGCCAGCAGCAGCGCGATCAGAGCCGCGAAGAGCATCTTCGCGTTGAGACTCGCGCGGGAGAGAAAGCCCTTAATCAATCTGATAGCCCTTTCCCCAGACGGTGCGCACGATCTTCGGCGTGGAGGGGTTTTCCTCGATCTTGCGGCGCAGATTGAGCACATGCACCATCACGGTGTTGCCCGAGCCGGGCAGAAAACGCTCCTTCCACACGGCCTCGTAGAGATCCGGCGTCGTGACGGTCGTACCGCGGTTGTGGAGCAGGTATTCGAGGATCGCGTACTCGGTGTCCGTCAGCTGCACGGGCGTGCCGGCGTTCTTGACGCTGTGCGTGGAAAAATCGATCTCCAGGTTCTCCACCGCGAGCGCGGCCTCGGGCTTGCCGCGGTATTCCTTGTAGCGGCGCAGCAGCGAGCCGACCTTGGCCAGCAGCTCGTCGTGGGAGAAGGGCTTCGACAGGAAATCGTCGCCGCCGCTGCGATAGGCCGCGAGCCGATCCTTTTCCGCCGACTTTGCCGTGAGGAACAGCACCGGGGCGTTGGTAACGGCGCGGATCGCGTCGCAGGTCTCCCAGCCGGACATGCCCGGCATCATGACGTCCAGGATGATGAGGTCGATGTCGGCGTTCTCCTTCACCGCGCGGATGGCGGCGGGGCCGTCCTCCGCCTCGGAGACGTTATAGTCCTCGCGGAGCAGGAGACGGAGCACCTGACGGATATCCGCGTCGTCGTCCACGATCAGAATATGGGATCTGGCTGCCATAGCAAAAACTCCTTAAGATGGTTTTTTCTGTGGCTTATTATACCATAAAAAAAACCGGACACAATTCCCATTCTGCGCTTTAAGAAAGATTAAGAGACGCAAAAGGGAAAGTATGCTACAATGCACGTGGCGAAAGGGAACGGCGCGTTCCCGGCCGCCTTGAAAAGTCATTATTTTTTTCTTTGGAGGAATACGATGAAGAAAAACTTCAGATCTTTGATCGCATCTGTTCTGGCCGTGGCGATGCTCTTCACGCTCGCCGCCTGCGGCGCGCCCGGCGGCCAGAGCGGCTCGTCCGGTACGCCCGGCGGCCAGAGCGCTTCGTCCGGCAGCCCCGCCCCGAGCGGGAACAAGTCCGGCAGGGACGGCTCTCCGGAATTCGTATACGTCTCGTCCTTCCGCGAAGTGAAGAACGAGGACAATCAGGGTATTGGCGCGGCCTGCTTCACCGACAGGGGCTTTTACACCACGCCGTCCGAAGTGGTCGGCCAGCGCGAGCCCGAGGAGGGCGAGGTGCCGGAGTACGAGGGCCAGTTCGACATCTACGAGGAGCGGCTCTACTTCGTCAGCTTTGACGGCGAGCGCACGAAGCTGGAAAACTATGAGCCTCTCCGCTTCACGCCCGCCGAGGGACGTGAGGGCTACGGCGAATTGAGCAAGCTCGCCTGCGACGCCGACGGCAGCCTTGCCGCCCTTTACCACATGTGGGAAAACTGGATCGACGCCCCCGAGGGCATGAGCGAGGAAGACCCGGAATACTGGAATTATTATCATTATGAGGAGAGCTGGGTCCTCCGCACGATGGACCAGACGGGCCGTGAGCTGAATTCGACGAAGATCGAGGTCGGAGACGGCGAGTGGTTCTGGCCCAACAGCATGGTCATCGTCGGCGGCAAGGTGCTCGTGGCGTGCTCCGACGGCCTGCACATCTTCAACACCGACGGCAGCCCCGCCTCGCAGATCAGCATGAACGGCTATGTGCAGGACGTCGTCGTGCTGCGCGACGGGACGCCCTGCCTCGTCTATTCCGATAATATGACGAATGAGACGAAGCTCGGCGCGATCGACCTGAACAACGGGCGCGTCACGCAGACCTGGAAGTGCCCGATGAACGGCTACGGTTATATTTCCGGCGGCGGCGACTACGACCTGTATTATCAGAGCGGCATCAACATCTACGGCTACCGCCTGGATACGGAGAGCGGCGAAAAGCTCTTCGACTGGCTCAACGCCGACGTCTCTCAGCAGAATCTCTCCGGCTATACTGTGCGGCCCGACGGCAGCTTTTTTGCCGTGACCAATACCTGGGACGGCAAGTGGGAAAACGTGACCACGGAGTTTGTGACGCTGGAGAAGAAGTCCTTTGCCGACGTGCCGCAGAAGGAAGCGCTGACGCTGGCCTGCCAGTGGGTGGACGGCGATATGCAGAACGCGGTCATCAGGTTCAATCGCAGCAGCCCGGTCCGCATCAACGTGATCGATTATTCCCAGTATAATAATGAGGACGACTGGAACGCGGGCATGACCAAGCTGACGACCGAGATCATGGCCGGCAGCATGCCCGACATCATCGCGCTCAACGGTCTGCCCTACCAGCAGATGGCGGCGAAGGGCCTGCTGGAGGATCTCTATCCCTTCATGGAAAAGGACAGCGAGATCAGCCGCGAAGACTTTATGCCCAACGTTCTCAAGGCGCTGGAGGTGGGCGGCGGTCTCTATTCCACCGTCACGAGCTTTTCCGTCGTGACGCTCGCAGGCTCGTCGAAGGTCGTGGGCGACAAGCCGGGCTGGAGCGTTGACGATCTGCGCGCCGCGCTCGCCTCGATGCCCGAGGGCTGCACGGTCCTGAATCAGTACACGACCAGCGGCGACATCCTGCGCGCCGGGCTGACGATCGACGCCGACTACTACATCGACTGGGAGACCGGCAAGGTCAACTTCGACAGCAAGGAATTCGTTGATCTTCTGAACCTGGCCAAGCTCTTCCCCAACTCCTTCGACTGGAGCACTTACGACTGGGAGGAATATGAGAGCGAGTCTGCGCGCATCGCCGCGGGCAAGCAGATGCTCATGCAGATGTATATCGGCAGCTTTGAGGACCTCGCCATGAACGAGGCGCAGTTCGGCGGCAGCATGACTTATATCGGCTACCCGACGGTTTCCGGCGTGGGCAGCTATCTCAATCTCAGTTCGGGCTACGGCATCAGCTCCACCTGCGCCGACAAGGAGGCCGCCTGGCAGTTCCTGCGCGGCTTTATGACCGCCAAGGCGCTGGAGAACGGCTATTACTGGGGCTTCCCGGCCAGGACCGAGCTTCTGGAAAAGAAGCTGCAGGAGGCCATGACCGTTGAATACGAGAAGGACGCGAACGGCGGCTATCTCCTTGACGAGAAGGGAGAGCGCATCCCCGTGGCCAAGGGCGGCTTCTGGATGGACGGCATGGACGAGCCCACCAATTTCTACGCGCTGACGCAGGAACAGGCCGACAAGGTCATGGAGCTCATCAACTCGACCGACAAGGTCTATATGGAAAACACGGCGGCGCTGAACATTATCTTCGAGCAGGTCGACGCCTTCCTCTCCGGCCAGAAGACGGCCGAGGAGATCGCCAAGCTCGTCCAGGGTAAGATGAGCATCTACGTCAACGAACAGCTTTGATCTGAAAAAAGCAAAACCAACGCGGCGGAGGGCTTTTCCTCCGCCGCTCGCCCTGTTCCGCGATACAAGCTCTTGCGGGATCACGGAAACTATGATACAATATTTAGTCAGAAATAAGTCGCTTCACGGAGAAAGGCATGAACGAGAGACGCGCCGAACAACGACATAACAAGCTGCGGGATTTCGCCGCGAGCCTCTGCTTTCTCTCCCCGAGTCTGCTGGGCGTGGGCGTGTTCTTCATTTTGCCCTTCGGCGTCGTGATCTATTACTCGCTCATCGACGGCGTGGGCACGCGCAGCTTTGTGTTCTTTGAAAACTTCCGCAAGCTGCTCGGCAACTCGGCCTTCCTTCTGGCGGGCAGGAACACGCTGCTGTTTTCCGCCGTAGCCGTGCCGCTGGCGGTGGTGCTCTCGCTGGGGCTCGCCGTCATGCTCGAGGCGCGCATCCCCGGCAAGTCCGGCTTCCGCACCTTCTTTTTAAGCCCCATGATGGTCCCTGTGGCCTCGGTCGTGCTGATCTGGCAGGTGCTGTTCAGCTACAACGGCTCGGTCAACGAGTGGCTGGGTCTCGCCGCCGGCGCGCGGATCGACTGGCTGCAGAGCGACTGGAACATCTATGTGGTCGTGCTGCTCTTCCTGTGGAAAAATCTCGGCTATTTCATGATCCTTTTCATGGCCGGCCTTTCCAACATCCCGAAGGAGCTGCTGGAGGTCGCGGATGTGGAGGGCGCCTCGGAGAGCTACAAGTTTTTCGCCATCAAGCTGCGCTATCTCTCGCCGACGGTGCTTTTCGTCACGATTCTGTCTCTGATCAATTCCTTCAAGGTCTTCCGGGAGGTATATCTGCTCACCGGGGACTATCCGCTGGGGCGGCTGTATATGCTGCAGCACTTTATGAACAACACCTTCCGCTCCTTCGATTATCAGAAGCTCTCCGCCGCCGCGGTGATCATGGCCGCCGTGATGGTGGTCCTCATCGCGCTGCTGTTCAAGATCGAGGACTGGTTCGGAAAGGACGTGGAAGGATGAAAAAGAAGCGTCTTTTCTCCCGGGGCGTCATGTTCCTGCTTTGCCTCGTCTTTTCCGTGCTGTTCCTGCTGCCCACGGTGCTGACCATCACCAATTCCTTCATGTCCGAGAGCGAGATCCGCGCGAACTACGGCATGATCTTCTCCGCCTCGGGCGGCGGCTTTGTCTCGGAGCACGTCAACCTGAAATTCATCCCCGACCGGGTGACGCTCTCGCAGTATGTCTCGGGGCTGATCAAGTCGCCGAATTACCTGGTCAAATACTGGAACAGCATCCTGCTCGTGCTGCCGATCGTGATCTTTCAGGTGGCGATCGCCTCGGTGGCGGCCTACAGCTTTACCCGCTGGCGCGGCAAGGTCAGGGACGGGATCTTCTTTTTCTACGTGATTTTGATGCTCATGCCCTATCAGGTCACCCTGGTGCCGAATTTTCTTGTCAGCCAGTGGCTGGGCATCATCAATACCCCCTGGTCGATCATTCTGCCGGGCGTCTTCGCGCCCTTTTCGGTCTTCCTGCTGACCAAGTTCATGCGCCGCATCCCGTATTCTCTTATCGAAGCGGCCAAGGTGGACGGCGCGGACGAGTGGCAGATCTTCACGAAGATCTGCCTGCCGGAATGCCGCGCGGCTCTGTATTCGATCGCGATCCTGGTCTTCATCGACTACTGGAACATGGTCGAGCAGCCGCTGATCCTGCTCAAGGATGCGGACTCCCAGCCGCTGTCGGTGTTCCTCTCGAACATCAACTCGGGCGAGATCGGCCTCGCCTTTGCGATGGCGACGGTCTACATGATCCCCTCGCTGCTGCTTTTCCTCCACGGCGAGGAATACCTTGTCGAGGGCATCGCCACCCAGGGCAGCGTCAAGGGCTGAGAACAAAAGTCTCTCCCTTTTTCGGACAAGCCGTGCCGGAGACATATGGCTGCCCTTTATTCCCTACATGAACGGAGCGTGTCGTCTTTCATGGAAACCAAACCAAAAAACCGAGAATGGGTCAAAAACGCCGCGATCATCTTTCTCGCGGTGCTCCTGGTGCTGACTTTTTTCTCCAACACCATCATGAACCGCAGTCTGCCCGAGGTGTCGACGGAATACATCCAGTCCAACACCATCACGGCCAAGGTGCGCGGCACGGGCACCGTGGAATCGCAGGGCGTCTATGAGGTGAAGGCCGGAGAGACGCGCGAGATCCGCGCCGTCATGATCAAGTCCGGCCAAAAGGTCGAGGCCGGCGACGTGCTCTTCATCCTCGGAGAGGGCGACAGCGCCGAGATCGAAGCCGCGCAGGAACAGCTCCGCCAGCTGAAGCTGAGCTATCAGCAGACGGCGGTCGGCGCGTCGAACTATTCCGGCCAGCTGCAGCGGGCGCAGGCGCGCTATGACAGCGCCGTCGCCGCGGAGGCCGCGGCCTACGCCGATCTGAACGGCAACGTCGATCTTCAGAATTCGATCGCTGCGCTCAGCGCCTCCCAGGAAAAGCTGGTCTCGGCGCAGCTGAACTATAAGCTTGCAAACGACGCGGCGTCGCAGAGCATCGGCACGCTGCTGGGCGTGTTCACCGAATTTGCCGACGAGGCCCAGACGGCCGGCGCCGACGCCTCCGGCCTTGCGCTGCTGAACGAGGCGAGATTTGCCATCCTCGGCGCGAGCGAGGCGCTTGCTCCGGCGGACGGCAGCGCCAATTCCGTGGCTGTCTCCTACGACAAGCTGACGACGGCGGAAAACCTGATCATGCAGTTCTCGCTGATGTACGGCTTGCTCTATTCCGACGATCCGGAGCTGGCCAGCAGGGCCGACGCGCTCTCGCCGTATTTCAGCATGGCGAAGAGCTATCTCTCCGACGCGGGCCGCAGCGACGATCTGGAGGACTGCGTGCGCGAGCTTCTGGAGGCCACCGAGCGCAACGCCGGCGCACAGCAGCAGTACGACAGCTTTTCCGGGCTGTTCAGCGAAGCCTACAATGCCGCCGTGGCCGAGCGTCAGGCTGCCGAGGCGGCGCTGAGATCGCTCAACGACAGCGCCGACGACTATGGCCGGCAGGCCGCGCTGACAGGCCTGAGCCTTCAGGATCTGCAGTATCAGATCGAAAAGGCGCAGGAAAAGCTCGACTCCCTCACCGGCGGCACCGAGAACCAGATCACCGCGAACGTATCCGGCACGGTCAGCTCCGTTGCCGTCACGGCGGGGAAGACCGCCGCCAAGGACGAGGTGCTTGCCACGATCGAGGTGCCGGACATGGGCTATACGCTCAGCTTTTCCGTCTCCGTCGATCAGGCCCGCCGCCTGCACCCCGGCGACGCGGCCAGCGTAACGAGCTATTACTGGGGCAGCCGCATCGACGCGACGCTTTCCGCCATCAAGCCCGACCCGAAAAACCCGCAGACCAACCGCCTGCTCGAATTTGAGGTCACGGGCGACGTCGCCGCGGGCTCGCAGCTGACGATCTCCATCGGGGAGCGCAGCCAGAGCTATGACTCCGTCGTCCCCAACAGCGCGATCCGCTCCGACTCCAACGGGAAATACATCTTCATTATCCAGGCGAAAAACTCCGCGCTCGGCAACCGCTATTTTGCCAGGCGCGTCGGCGTCGAGGTCATCGCCTCCGACGACAACAACTCAGCCGTGACGGGCGGCTTCAACTACGGCGACTACGTCATCACCACCTCCAGCGCTCCGCTCAAGAGCGGCGATCAGGTGCGGATAGCCGAGGGCTGAGCAGCATGAAGTACAGCCGCGGAAAAAAGATCTGGTTCGTTGTCTGCGCCGTGCTGCTGCTGGCCGCGATCGGCTGCGCTGCCGTGATGTACGCCGTTTCCTCCCGGCTGCTCAGCCAACAGGAGGCCGAGCGCTGGCGCGGAGAAAACGAGCAGGAATTCCGGCAGATCAGCTGCTTCCTTCCGTTCGATTCCGCCGTCGGGCTCAAGGAGATTTACAGCTTCCGCTACGCCCTGCTCGACGATCTGTCGGCGGCGGGGCTGGAATGGGGCGAGGACGTCTATCCCTTCATCGACGCCTGGAGCTGCGAGGGGAAAATGAAGATCTCCGGCGACAAGGGCTCGACCGACGCGCCCGTGCTGGCCGTCGGCGGGCAGTTCTTTGAATTCCATCCCCTGCGTCTGCTCAGCGGAAGCTATATCGCCGAGGGAGATCTCTCGCCCGACCGCATACTGCTGGATCACGAACTGGCGTGGGAGCTTTTCGGCGGAACGGAGCTCACAGGCATGCGCGTGGAGGTCGATGGCGTCGAGTTCATCGTCGGCGGCGTGGTCGAGCGCGAGGACGACAGCGCCAGCCGCCGCGCCTATACCGGCGAAAAGGGCTTCTTCATGAGTTATGACGCCTATCGGACGATCGTCGGCGAGGACAGGATCGACTGTTACGAGGTCGTGCTCCCCGAGCCGGTCAAGGGCTATGCCGCCCAGCTTGCGGCAGACCGTTTCCCCAACAAGGAAGGGGAAAACATCGTCAATACAGAGCGCTTTTCCTTCGAGCGGCTGCTGCAGCTCGCGCGCAGTTTGCCCGAGCGTGCCGCCCACGGCGGCAAGGTCCGCTATCCTTACTGGGAGAACGCCGCGCGCATCGCGGAGAACGAGTGCGCCGTGCTGGCTCTCGCTGCGCTGGGGATGGGCGCTCCGGCTGTGCTCACCGCCCTTGCGGAGCTGATCCGCCTGCTCGCGCGCGGAAAGACAGCGCTCGAGGAGGAGATCCTTCCCAAGGCGAAGGAAGGCGTGGAGGAGACCGTGCGCCGGCGCGCCCGCAAGCGCTGGGAGAAAAAGCACGGACGGTGACCGAACGTGAAAAACCCCGAAAAAGGGGAAGATATAATTTAATATTGAAAGGCCGACGCTCCTATGCTACAATATTTTGACAGAAATGGAGAAGCGTCGGCTTTTTATCGGCCGGGAGAGCGGACATGGAAAAGATCACGTCAAGAAAAAACACATTCATCGCGCGGCTGCGAACGCTGTCTGCCGACGGCGGGGAGCGCCGGAATGCCGGCGCATTCGTCTGCGACGGGCTGAAGCTGCTCGGCGAGGCCGAGGAAAACGGCGCCGAGATCCTCTCCGTCCTGTGGAAAGAGGGCGGCGCGGCCGGACGGTCCGACTGCCCCGTGCAGTATATCGCGCCGGCAGAGCTTTTCGACTATGCCTCGGCAATGAAGAACAGTCCCGGCCCGCTCTTCACCGTGCGCGTGCGCCGACCGGATACGGCCGGCGCGGTCGGGAACGCGATCATCCTGGAAAACGTACAGGATCCCGGAAATGTCGGCACCGTTCTGCGCACGGCGAGCGCCTTCGGTATAGGGGCCGTCGTGCTGACCGGCGACTGCGCCGATCTGTACAGCCCCAAGACCGTACGCGCCACGATGGGGGCGATCTTCCGCCAGCGCGTTCTCCGCCTGGAACGGGAAGAGCTGTCCGCCTGGCTGGAGGAAAACGGTCTGCCGCTCTACGGCGCGGCGCTGACAAGGACCGCAAGGGATGTGCGGGAGCTTGACATCACGCGCGCGGCCGTCGCCGTCGGCAGCGAGGGGCACGGCCTGAGCGCCGAACTGCTTGCGCTCTGCCGCGGCGAGATCATCATCCCCATGGACGCGCGCAGCGAATCGCTCAACGCGGCGGTCGCAGCCTCCGTTCTCATGTGGGAGATGAACAGAGATAAACACTAAGGCAGGTTTTTGAGAAACATGTCGGCTTTGAAGTACTGGATTTGGCTCTCATCGCTCGAGGGGCTGAGCGTCCGCGGCAGGGCCGCGGTGATCCGCCGCTTCGGCGATCCCGAGAGCGCCTTCTTTTCGCCCGCCGGGTCCTTCTCCGCCGCGGAGGGGATCTCGCCCGCCGAGGCCGCCGTGCTGGAGACGCGCAGTCTCGGGCGCGTCGATGAGATCCTGGGCGACTGCGAGGAGCAGGGGATTTCGATCGTGACCATGCAGGACGCGCTTTATCCCGATCGTCTGCGGGCGATCTGGGCGCCTCCCGTCGTGCTCTACGTCAAGGGCCGTCTGCCCCATATAGACGACGAGGCGGTCATTGCCGTGGTCGGGACGCGATCTGCCTCTCCCTACGGGATCAAGATGAGCCGTCAGATCGCCGGAGAGATCGTCCGCTGCGGCGGCATCGTCGTATCCGGGCTGACAAACGGCGTCGACGCGGCCGCGGCCTCCGGCGCCGTCTCCGCGGGCGGCGTGTGCATCGGTGTGCTCGGCACGGCGCACGAGCAGCAGGAGAGCGAGCTGAGCTATGACGTATGCCAGCGAGGCGCGCTCGTCAGCGAGTACGCGCCCGGCACACGCTCTCTCAAGAGCTTTTTCCGCGACCGCAACCGCATCAGCTCCGGTCTCTCCGTGGGCGCGGTGGCGATCGAAGCCCCGGAAAAGAGCGGCACGCTGCTCTTTGTCGCCGAGGCGCTCGAGCAGGGCAGGGAGGTTTTCGCCGTCCCCGGCAACGCAGACGCGGCCGGCTGCCGCGGTACGAACAATCTCCTCAAGGAGGGCGCGACGCCCGTTACCTGCGGCTGGGAAGTGATGCGTGAATTCGAAGCGCTCTTTCCGGGCAAGATCCAAAAGAAAGCCGCGCCTCAAACGGCGGAGCGCGCGCAGGAGAAGCAGGGGCCGCGGGACTTCGACAGTACCGAAAACGGCTCCGCGGGCGGCAAAAAAGAGATTGACAAGGAAAAGGGCGCGGCATATATTGACTTACATGAACAGCTCGCCTCGCTCAGCGAGACGCAGCTGAAGATCATTTCCGCGATCGAAAAGGATGCGTCGCACATCGACGATATCGTGGAAAAAACCGGTCTCGGCGCGGCTGTGGTGCTGACGCAGCTGACGGTGATGACCGTAAAGGGGATCGTCCGGCGTCTGCCGGGCAACCGCGTGGCGCTCAATGTGCGGCGCAGCGGAACTACACCAGCAAAGTGAGGAACGGGTATGGCAAGAGGAAAAGACCTTGTGATCGTCGAATCTCCGGCGAAGGCAAAGACCATCGAGAAGTATCTCGGCGGCCAGTATAAGGTAAAAGCGTCCATGGGACATCTGAGGGATCTGCCGAAGAGCAAGCTGGGCGTTGACATAGAAAAGGGCTTTGAACCCGAGTATATCCCGGTGAAGGATAAAAAGGATCTGATCGCCGAGCTGAAAAAGGACGCAAAAAGCGCCGGAACGGTCTATCTCGCGACGGACCCCGACCGCGAGGGAGAGGCGATCTCCTGGCATCTCAAGGAGCTTCTGGAGCTCGACGACAAAAAGGCCCGCCGCGTGACCTTCAACGAGATCACGAAAAAGGTCGTGACAGAGAGCATCGAGCATCCCCGCGCGATCGACGGCGACCTGGTGGACGCGCAGCAGGCGCGCCGTATCCTCGACAGGATCGTGGGCTACAAGATCTCGCCGCTGCTGTGGAAGAAGGTCAAAGCCGGTCTGTCCGCCGGGCGCGTGCAGTCGGTCGCGGCGCGCATGGTCGTCGACCGGGAGCAGGAGATCCGCGATTTCGTGAGCGAGGAATTCTGGCTGCTCGACGCGCTGCTGGACTGTGAAGAGGGCAACGGCAGGTTCACCGCGCGTTTTTACGGCAAGGGCGATAAAAAGACCGAGCTGAAAAACGAGGATGAGGTCAAAGCCGTGATCACAGCGACGCAGGACGAGCCCTTCATCATCCGTTCAGTCAAGCGCGGCGAAAAGCAGAAGAGCCCCGCGCCGCCCTTCATCACGTCCACGCTGCAGCAGGAGGCCTCGCGCCGTCTGGCCATGACGCCGCGCCGAACGATGTCCATCGCCCAGCAGCTGTACGAGGGCGTGGAGATCAGCGGCCACGGCACGATCGGTCTGATCACCTATATGAGGACCGATTCGCTGCGCCTCTCGGAAGAGGCGCTCTCCGCGGCCAGAAGCTTCATCACCGAACGCTACGGCGAGGCGTACTATCCCGGCTCGCCGCGCCGCTATAAGAGCAAAGCCGGCGCGCAGGACGCGCATGAGGCGATCCGCCCCACCTACGTCGATCTCTCGCCGGAGGTCGTGCGCAAGGATCTGACGCAGGAGCAGTACCGGCTCTACCGCCTGATCTGGGGCCGCTTCACGGCCAGCCAGATGGCCAACGCCGTCTACGACAACGTCGCCGTGGAAGTCGTTTCCGCCGGCTACAGCTTCCACGCCTATTATTCCGAACTCAAATTCCCCGGCTATACCGCCGTCTACGAGGAAGCGCGCGACGACGACGGCGCCGAGACGGAAAGCCCGCTGCCCGCGCTCAGGGAGGGCGAGAGGGTCTATCTTGAAAAGATGACGCCGCAGCAGCAGTTCACCCAGCCGCCTGCCCGTTATACCGAG
This sequence comes from Oscillospiraceae bacterium, assembly GCA_017403885.1. Lineage (GTDB taxonomy): Bacteria > Bacillota > Clostridia > Oscillospirales > Oscillospiraceae > Limivicinus. Next base: position 66,756 of record JAFRDM010000021.1, on the reverse strand, counting down.
GCAACGCTCATCCGGGCGATGGAGGAAAAGGGCATCGGCCGTCCGTCGACCTATGCGCCCACGATCACGGCCATCACCTCGCGCGATTACGTGATCAAGGAAGGAAAGTATCTCCGCCCCACGCCGCTCGGCGAGGTGGTGACGGAGCTGATGAAGGAGCATTTCGGCGACATCGTCGATCTGAAGTTCACCAACCAGATGGAAAGCGAGCTCGACGAGATCGAGAGCGGCAAGGCCGACTGGCGCAAAGTGCTGGGCGGCTTCTATGAAAACTTTGAAAAAGAGATGAGCGCCGCCGAGGAAGCCATGGACGGCGTGCGCATCAAGGTGCCGGATATCGAGAGCGACGAGATCTGCGACGTATGCGGACGCCGCATGGTCATCAAGAAGGGTCGTTTCGGCTATTTCCTGGCCTGCCCCGGCTTCCCGGAGTGCACCTTTACCAAGCCCATCGTCGTCGAGATGCCCGGCAAATGCCCCAAATGCGGAGGCAAGATCTTAAAGCGCACCAGCAAGAAGGGCTACGTCTTTTACGCCTGCGAGCGCGGCACAGACTGCGGCTTCATCACCTGGGACGTGCCGACCAAGGACGTCTGTCCCGTCTGCGGCAAAACGATGTTCAAGCGCGCAGGCCGCGGTCCGCTCAAGAGCTTCTGCATCAACGAGGACTGCGCGAACTTCGTCCCCGAGGAAAAGCGGAGCTACAAGAAAAAGACGCCCGCGAAAAAGAGCGCCGCGAAGAAGAGCGAAGCGAAAGCCGCGCCCGGGAAGAAGACGGCGGCGAAAAAGACCGCCGCAAAGAAAACAAGCGCGAAGAAAACCAAAAAGACCGAGGAATAAGATGGAACAAGTCACCGTGCTCGGCGCGGGCCTGGCCGGCAGCGAATGCGCCTGGCAGCTTGCAAAACGGAATATCCCCGTCCGTCTCGTGGAGATGAAGCCGGAAAAGAAAACGCCGGCCCACGTTTCCGACGGCTTTGCCGAGCTGGTGTGCTCCAATTCTCTCAGGAGCGACGAGTTGTCCAACGCCGTCGGCCTCCTGAAGGCCGAGATGCGCGCGCTGGGTTCGCTCATTATGGAGAGCGCGGATGAAAACCGCGTGGCCGCGGGCGGCGCGCTGGCTGTGGACCGCGAGGGCTTTTCGCGTACGATCACCGAGCGGCTGTGCGCTCACCCCATGATCGAGGTCGTCCGCGCCGAGGCCACGGAGATCCCGTCCGGCGAGGTCGTGATCGCGACCGGTCCGCTGTCCTCCAATGCTATCGCGGAGAAGATCGCCGCGCTCTGCCCGGAGAGCGACCTGCACTTTTACGACGCCGTCGCGCCCATCGTCACGCTTGAGAGCGTGGATATGGACAGCGCCTTCTTCGCCTCGCGCTACGACAAGGGAACAGCAGATTATGTAAACTGCCCGATGACGAGGGAAGAGTATCTCGCCTTTGTGAAGGAGCTTGCCGGCGCGAAGGAAGCGCCGGTGCACGGCTTTGACGACGGCGCGGTTTTCGAGGGCTGCATGCCCGTCGAGGTGATGGCCCGCCGCGGCGAGGATACGCTGCGCTACGGCCCGCTCAAGCCCGTGGGACTGATCGATCCGCGCACGGGAAGGAACAACTACGCCGTGGTGCAGCTGCGGCGCGACAACGCCGAGGGGACGCTTTACAACCTCGTCGGCTTTCAGACGCATCTTACCTGGGGCGAGCAGAAGCGCGTGTTCTCGATGATCCCTGCGCTGCGGGAGGCGGAGTTTGTCCGCTACGGAGTGATGCACCGCAACACCTATCTCAACAGCCCCAGGCTGCTCGACCGCTATTACCGGCTCAGATCGGATCCGCGCATCAGCTTTGCCGGGCAGATGACCGGCGTGGAGGGCTATGTGGAATCGGCGGCCTCGGGCATGCTCGTCGGCGTCGAGACGGCGGCGCGCGCTCTGGGGCTTCCCCCCGCGGATTTCCCGCAGGAGACGGCGATCGGCGCGCTGGCGCTGTATGTCTCCGGCGGCAGCGTGGGCGATTTCCAGCCCATGAACATCAACTTCGGACTCATCACGCCGCTCGATCGGCGCGTGAAGGGGAAGCGGAACAAGAATACGGAAATATCAAAGCGTTCGCTTGCAATCATAGAGGAAATGCTTTCAAAGGAGATTTTCAAGCCATGAGGATCATCGTAGACGCCATGGGCGGTGACAAAGCCCCGCAGGAGATCGTCAAAGGCGCGGTCCGTGCGAGAAAAGAACTGGGCGTTGAGATCACGCTCGTCGGGAAGATCGAAGAGATCAGAGCCTGCCTGGAAGGGGAGGACGCAGCCGATTTCGAGCTCGTCGACGCGCGCGAGATCGTCACGATGGAGGACGATCCGAGCACGGCCACGCGCCGCAAGAAGGATTCGTCCATGGCCGTCGCGCTCCGTCTTCTCAGCGAGGGCAGGGGCGACGCCGTGGTCTCCGCCGGCTCGACCGGCGCGCTGCTCACCGGCGCGACGCTGACTGTCAAACGTATCCGCGGCATCCGCCGCGCGGCGCTTGCGCCCGTGCTGCCGGCGGGCGAGCACGGCGTAATGCTCATCGACTGCGGCGCGAACGTCGAGTGCACGGCGGAATACTTGCTGCAGTTTGCCTATATGGGCAGCTACTACGCCCGGAAGATCATGGGCTGCGAGAACCCGCGCGTCGGGCTGCTGAATGTCGGCACCGAGGATACCAAGGGCGGCGAGCTGCAGCATCAGGTCTTCGCGCTGCTGCGCGAGGCGCACGAGCAGGGCAGGATCAACTTCGTGGGCAACGTCGAGGGCACCGGCGTTTTTGACGGCGCGGCCGACGTGATCGTGACCGACGGCTTTACCGGCAACGTCCTGCTGAAGACGGCCGAAGGTGTGATCAAATACATGATGGGCGCGCTCAAGGGCGTGTTCTACAAGAATACGAAGAATAAGCTGGCCGCCGCGGCGCTCAAGAGCGATCTCGGCGCGATGAAGAAATCGCTGGACGTCAACGAGGTGGGAGGCACGGCGCTGATCGGCATCTCCCGCCCGGTCATCAAGGCGCACGGCTCCTCCAACGCGGCGAGTTTCTTTGCCGCGATCCGCCAGGCCAAGGCCTTCGTCGAGGCCGGCGTAGTCGAGGATATCAAGGCCAACATCGAACACATGAGGATCAGGAGCGACAGTGAAGCAAACACTTGAGAGCCGGATCGGCTATCATTTCCGTGACGTGCGTCTGCTGGAGACCGCGCTGACCCACAGCTCCTACGCCAATGAGCGGCATGCCGCGGATGTGGTGAGCTATGAGCGGCTGGAGTTTCTGGGAGACTCCGTTCTGGGCCTGACCGCAGCGGAATATCTGTACGCCCGTAGGCCCGCTCTGCCGGAGGGGCGTATGACGCGCCTGCGCGCAGAGCTGGTCTGCGAGAGCAGCCTTTACAAAACGGCGCTCACGCTTGGACTGGGCGAATTCATACGCTTAGGCCGCGGCGAGGAGCTGACGGGCGGGCGCGAGCGCGCGTCTATCCTGGCCGATATGGTCGAGGCGATCATCGCCGCGATCTACCTCGACGGCGGCATGGACGAGGCGAAGAAGTTCATCATGACGCAGGTCCTCAGCGGTGCGGAGATCGGAGAGGATCACCCCAGCGCCGACTACAAGACGGCGCTGCAGGAATTCGTCCAGCGCCGCGGCGAGGTCCGGATCAGCTACGAGCCGATCGGCGAGAGCGGGCCGGATCATAAAAAGACCTTTACCTTTTCGGTGTCCGTCGACGGCGAAACGATCGGCGAGGGCAGCGGAAAAACAAAAAAAGAGGCCGAGCAGATGGCCGCGCGCGCCGCGCTGGAAAAACTGGAAGCATGAGCGCGAGAGAGTGTGTCATCCCCGTGTTCGTGCCGCATCTCGGCTGCCCGCACCGCTGTGTGTTCTGCGATCAGCGGCGCATCAGCGGCAGCGGGGAAAGCGCCACGGCAGATACGGTCAGACAAGCGATCAAAACAGCCGCCGCCTTGCCCCGCAACGGGGCAAAGCGGCAACTGGCGTTTTATGGGGGCAGCTTCACGGCCATCCCGGCCGACAGGCAGGAAGAGCTCCTCGCCGCGGCGGCGGAGGCGATCGCACGCGGAGAGCTCGACGCGATCCGGCTTTCCACCCGCCCGGACGCGATCGACGACGAGGTGCTGACGCGGCTGCGCCGCTTCGGCGTGGAGACCGTCGAGCTCGGCGCCCAGTCGATGGACGGGGAGGTGCTGCGCCTTTCCGGCCGCGGTCACACAGCCGGGGATGTGGAGCGCTCGGCGCGAGCTGTCAAGGCGGCGGGCTTCCGCCTGATCCTGCAGATGATGACCGGCCTGCCCGGCGACAGCGATGAGAAGGACGCGGAAACAGCGAAAAAGCTCATCGCCCTGCAGCCGGACGGCGTGCGGATCTATCCGACGGTGATCGTCCGGGATACGGAGCTTTGGAGGCTGTGGAAACAGGGCGCGTATCGCGAGCATTCGACCGAGGACGCCGTGCGCGTGTGCGCAAAGCTTGTGCCTCTGTTTGAGGAAGCGGGGATCCCCGTCATCCGTCTCGGGCTTAACCCGACGGAGGAGCTCTCCGGGGGAGAGGCCGCGGGCGGCGCCTATCATCCCGCGCTCGGCGAGCTGGTCAGGGCGCGGATCTTGCTGGAGAAAATGCGCGCGCTGCTTGCGGGAACGCCGCGGGGCGGCCGCGTCCTGCTCGGCACGGCGGAGCGCTCGCTCTCGCAGGCGATCGGGCAGAAGCGGGAAAACCTGCAGCGTCTGTGCCGCGAATATGGGCTCGAGGAGATAAAAATCGTCCCCGCGGCCGTAAAAGAGGGAGAAATCATTCTCTTATCCGTTGAAAACGGCGAAGAAATATAATATAATCATACAGTTAGTTTGATTTGGGCGAGGTACGGCACTTGTATTTAAAAGCACTTGAGATCCAGGGCTTCAAATCCTTCCCGGACAAGACGCGCCTGAGCTTTGAAAAGAATATCACCGCCATCGTCGGCCCCAACGGTGCGGGCAAGTCCAACATTTCCGACGCCGTCCTGTGGGTCATGGGCGAACAGCGCACAAAGGCGCTGCGCGGAAGCAAAATGGAAGACGTGATCTTCGGCGGCACCGAGAAGCGCAGCAAGCTCGGCTACGCGCAGGTCTCTCTCATCATCGACAACTCCGCGCACATCTTCGAGAGCGACTCGAGCGAGGTCATGCTCACCCGCCGCTATTACCGCAGCGGCGAGAGCGAGTATTTTATCAACCGCGAGAGCGTGCGTCTCAAGGATATCCACAGCCTTCTGATGGACACGGGTCTCGGCCGCGACGGCTATTCCATCATCGGACAGGGCCGCATCGCCGAGATCGTCTCGACCAAGAGCACCGACCGCCGCGAGGTCTTCGAGGAAGCGGCCGGTATCTCCCGCTTCCGGTACCGCAAGGAGGAGGCGGAGCGCAAGCTCGAACGCACGGAAGAAAATCTTCTGCGCATCAACGACAAGATCGAAGAGCTGGAAATGCAGGTCGGTCCGCTCAGGCAGCAGTCGGAAACGGCGCAGCGCTTTCTCGTGCTCCGCGAGGAACTGAAGGTGCGCGAGGTCTCCGTTTGGATGACCACGCTCGAAAAACTGCACGCGCAGGCCGAGAACGTGAACCTTGAATACGAGCAGATCACGCGCAGCCTCGAGGAGGCGCGCGCGCGGCTCGAGGCGCTCTACGCCTCCTCCGGGAGCATCACCGAGCGCATGCACCAAAAGGACGTCGAGACCGAGCAGGCGCGCGAGCGGCTGGCTTCGGCCGAGAGCGAGCAGAGCGAATGCGAGTCTGCCGCCGCGGTCATCCGCGCGAATATCGAAAGCACCCGCGCCGCCGCTGCGCGGCTGCAGGAGGATATGGAGCGCCAGAGAGAGCGCGCGCGGGAGCTGCGCTCCCAGATCGACGAGAATGAAAAGCGCATCGCCGCGATCGACGGCGAGCTGGAAAAGGCCGCCGAGAGCGAGCGGTCGACAAACAACGTCATCGAGGGCTGCCGCATCAAGCTCAAAGGCCGCGAGAGCATGCTGGGCGACCTGACCGAGCGGGCGAACCGCCTTTCGGTCGAGCTCAAAAGCGCCGAGTCGCGCATTGCGATGCTCGAGGAAATGGAAAAGAGCTACGAGGGCTTCTCCGGCGCCGTGCGCAGCGTCATGCGCGAGGCGGAGAGAGGAACGCTCAGGGGCGTCCACGGTCCGGCGGCCAATCTTGTGCGTGCGGACAAAGAGTGCGCGCTCGCGATCGAGACGGCGCTCGGCGCCGCGGCGCAGCACATCGTCGTGGACACGCAGGACGACGGCAAAAATGCCATCGAATTCCTCAAGCGCCGCGACGCCGGCCGCGCGACCTTCCTGCCCATCGACACGATCCGGGGCAGCGTGATGCGCGACGCGCCCGTGAACGACCCGGGCTTTGTCGGCGTGGCCTTCGATCTTGTCAGCTTTGAGGAGAAATACAGGAACATCTTTGAAAACCTGCTCGGCCGTACCGTGGTCGCCGAGACGCTTACCGACGCCGTACGCATGGCGAAGGGAAGCGGAAACCGTCTGCGCATCGTAACGCTGGACGGCCAGATCATCAATCCGGGCGGCTCGATGACCGGCGGCAGCAGCGCGAAGACCAGCGGCATCCTCTCACGCGCCAACGAGCTTGAGGCCCTGCGCCGTCAGCGCGACAGCGCCGCGGAGAAGGCCGGAGCGAGCGCCGCGGAGCTTGAGCGGGCGAAGGCCATGCTCGCCAATATGCGCTTCCAGCTCGACAGCGCGCTCGAGGAGCAGGCCGAACAGCGCAGCGCGCGCTCTTCGCGCGAGGCCGAGAAGCGGGCGACGGAATACAGCGTCTCCCAACTGAAGGCCCTGTTAGACGCCATTGCGGGCGACAGCGAAGCGCGCCGCCGCGCCGCCGAGGACAGCGAGACGCTCATCCGTTCGATGGAGGACAAGCTGGCCGAAAAGAGACGGACGCTCGACGCGATCGCGGACAGGATCGCCGGCATCCGCGCCGAGATCGCTGAGATCACCGGCCGCAGACTGGAGCTGGAGGGAAAGCGCAGCCGCGCCGAAAAGGAGACGCAGGAACGCAACGCCGAGCTGATCTCGCTGGAGCGGCAGTGTGCGAAGATCGAACAGAAAAAGCTCTCCGCCGACATGGAGGAAAAGCAGATCCTCGACCGGCTCTGGGATAATTACGAGCTCAGTCACAGCGCGGCGAACGCGCTGCGCCGGCCGGTCGAGTCGATGGTAAAGGAAAACCGCGCCATCGCCGAGCTGCGGCGTGAGATCTCCGCTCTCGGCACGCCGAACCTCGGCGCGATCGAGGAATTCAAGCGCGTCAGCGAGCGATATGAGTTTCTCACGGGCCAGCGTGACGACGTGGAGAAGGCGAAGAAGGAGCTGCTCGTCATCATCCGGGACGTGACCGGCGAGATGAAGGACGTCTTTCTTACGCAGTTCCGCGCGATCGACGAGGCCTTCGGCAGGACCTTCCGCGAGCTTTTCGGCGGTGGACGGGCTTCGCTGGAGCTGGAGGATGAAAACGACGTGCTCGGCTGCGGCATTGAGATCCGCGTGCAGCCGCCCGGCAAGGCGATCACGACGATCAGCCTGCTTTCCGGCGGCGAGATGGCTTTTGTGGCGATCGCGCTGTACTTCGCGATCCTGAAGGTGCGTCCCACGCCCTTCTGCGTGATGGACGAGATCGAGGCCGCGCTGGACGAGGCGAACGTAAATCGCTTCGCCGATTATCTGCGCCGCATGTCGGACAAGACGCAGTTCCTGGTCATCACGCACCGCCGCGGCACGATGGAGGCCGCCGACATGCTCTACGGCGTGACGATGCAGGAAAAGGGCGTTTCGAGCGTGATCGAGCTCGATCTTGAGAGCGCGCAGAAAACGATAGACGAGGAATAAACGAATGGGATTTTTCGATAAACTCTTCACCGGCCTTAGCAAGACGCGGAACAATCTCGACGAACTCGAGGAGCTCTTCCGCGGCTACGCGCCCGACAGCGAGGATTTCTACGACGAACTCGAGGAGCTGCTTGTGCTTTCCGACGTCGGTGTCGCGACGGCGGAGACCGTCGTAAAGGGCATGCGCAAGCTGACCTGGGAGCGCCGCTTCCGCAAGGGTTGCGAGGCCCGCGCGGGATTGATCGATCTGCTGAGCAGGATGCTGCAGACCGGCGAGAGCACGCTGAAGCTCGAGACAAAGCCCTCTGTGATCCTGATGGTGGGCGTCAACGGCGTGGGCAAGACCACGACGATCGGCAAGCTTGCCTCGCAGCTGAAAAACGAGGGCAAAAAGGTCCTGCTGTGCGCGGGCGACACCTTCCGCGCCGCGGCGGCCGAGCAGCTGGAGATCTGGGCGCAGCGCGCAGGGACAGACATCGTCCGTCACGAGGAGGGCAGCGACCCGGGCGCCGTGGTCTATGACGCGATCTGCGCGGCAAAGGCACGCGGGAGCGACGTGATTATCATCGACACGGCCGGACGACTGCATAATAAGCAGAATCTGATGAACGAACTGGGCAAGATCCGCCGCATCATCACCCGCGAGCTGCCCGAGAGCGACGTAGAGACCCTGATGGTCCTCGACGCGACGACCGGACAGAACGGCCTTATCCAGGCAAAACAGTTCCTGGAGACCGCGGGTCTCACGGGGATCGTGCTGACCAAGCTCGACGGCACAGCCAAGGGCGGCATCGTCTTTGCCATCGCCAACGAGCTCAAGCTCCCCGTAAAGTACGTCGGCGTGGGCGAGGGGATAGACGATCTTATCCCCTTCGACGCCAAGAGCTTTGTGGAAGCTCTGTTCAAGTAGACCGGGCAGACAAATCACGGGCCCTCAGTCAGCCTGGCGGCTGACAGCTCCCCCGGAAGAGGGGGCTTGCATGGAACAGGAGATTGAAAATGGCAATCACAAGCAAACAGCGCGCGTATCTGCGCGGATTGGCGATGAACGCGGACACGATCGTTCAGATCGGCAAAGGCGGCATCACGGACAACGTCGTGATGTCCGTGGCCGACGCGCTCAAGGCGCGCGAGCTCGTCAAGGGCAAGGTGCTCGAGAGCTCGATGCTGACGGCGCGGGAAGCCTGCGAGGAGCTCTGCGGCCGCTGCTCCGCCGAGCCCGTCCAGTGCATCGGCACCAAGTTCGTGCTCTATAAGCGCAATGAAAAAGAGCCGAAGATCGAGCTGCCGAAGGATGGCAAAAGAAAATGAGGATCGCCGTATACGGGGGCAGCTTTGACCCTCCGCATCTGGGGCACGTCGAGGCGGCGAAAAGCGCCGCGCGCTCTCTTGCGCCGGACCGCTTCCTCATCATCCCCGCGGGCACCCCTCCTCACAAGGCGCTCGCTCAGGACAGCCCTACGCCCGAGCAGCGCATGGAGCTTTGCCGCCTGGCCTTCTCCGAGGTCCCCGGGGCAGAGCTGAGCGACATGGAACTGCGGCGCGAAGGGAAGAGCTATACCTACGACACGGTCCGGCAGCTGCGGACGGAATACCCAGACGCCGAACTCTGCCTCGTCATCGGGACGGATATGCTCGCAAGCTTCGAGGAGTGGTATCACTTCCGCTATCTGCTGGAGGAGTGCACGCTCTCCGTGCTCTCCCGTGCGGAGGAGGACGGCGGGCTGCTGCGCGGAAAGGCCGAGGGGCTCCGTCGGGAATACGGCGCGAAGATCATTCTGCTCGCGCACGAGCCCCTGGAGGCCAGCTCCGAAAAGATCCGCGAGCGGCTGCCGCTGCGCGCGGGCGAAGACCTGCTGAGCGACGCGGTCTATTCCGAGATCATCCGCAGACGCTATTTCGGCGCAAAGCCCGAGCTGACCTGGCTGCGGGGCAAGGTGATGGACTATCTCGACGAGTACCGCGTGGCGCACGTCGCCGGCTGCGAGAACGAGGCCGTCGGCCTGGCGCAGCACTGGGGCGAGGATCCCGAGCTGGCCGCCGAGGCCGCGATCCTGCACGACATCACCAAGCGCTGTTCATTGGAACAGCAGTTGCAGTACTGCGAAAAGTATGGTATCATAATCGATAATTCCGAAATGCGGAATAAAAGCCTGTTCCATGCCAGGACCGGCGCCGCCCTGGCGCGGGATCTCTTCGGGATCGACGACACGGTGTACGAGGCGATCCGCTGGCACACGACAGGCAAGCCGGATATGACGCGGTTTGAAAAGATCCTGTATCTGGCAGACTATATCGAGCCGACCCGCGACTTCGAGGGGATCGGCGAGCTGCGCGCTCTCGCCTATGAAGACCTTGACGCCGCGATGGCTCTGGGCCTGAAAATGACGATCGAAGAGGTCCGCCGCGCGGGCCGAGCCGTCTTTGTCGATACGCTCGACGCGTACGACTGGTATAACAAAAAGGAGAAATGAACCAATGCTGACTCCCGCCCAAATCGCCGCCGTCGCCGTTGACGCGTTGGACGACAAAAAAGCGAAGGACATCAAGGTCCTCAAGACCGACGGGCAGACCGTGCTGGCGGACTATTTTGTGATCTGCAACGGCAGCTCCGCGCCGCACATCAAGTCGCTGGTCGACGAGGTGGACCGCCGTCTCTCCGAGGCGGGCGAGCCGCTGCACCGCCGCGAGGGCCTGCGCTCGGATATCTGGGTGCTGATGGACTTCGGCTGTGTGATCGTCCACGTCTTTACAGACGAAGCGCGCAAATTCTATAATCTGGAGCGCCTCTGGAGCGACGCCGAGGCAGTTGACCCCTCATCCCTTCCGCGCCCCTGATTACAGGGGCAGCAGGAGCATCCCCGTGCCTAAACGGGGGAAATAAAAAAAGGGATGATAAACAAATGAAATACGATTTTGCGGCCATTGAAAAGAAATGGCAGGACAACTGGGAGATCTCCAAGCCTTACGCCGCCGTCACCGGCAGCGCCAAGCCCAAGTTCTACGGGCTGATCGAATTCCCGTACCCCTCCGGCGCGGGCCTGCACGTGGGTCATCCGCGTCCCTTCACGGCGATCGACATCGTCACGCGCAAAAAAAGGATGGAGGGCTATAACGTCCTCTTCCCGATCGGCTTTGACGCCTTCGGCCTGCCGACCGAGAACTATGCCATCAAAAACCACATCCATCCGGCCGTCGTCACCAGGCAGAACATCGAAAACTTCACCCGTCAGCTCAAGATGCTGGGCTACGGCTTCGACTGGGATCGCGTCGTGGACACGACCGATCCGAAGTACTACAAGTGGACGCAGTGGATCTTCCTGCAGCTGTTCAAAAACGGAATGGCCTACAAGGCCACCATGCCCATCAACTGGTGCCCCAGCTGCAAGGTCGGCCTCGCCAACGAGGAGGTCGTCGAGGGCATGTGCGAGCGCTGCGGCTCGCCCGTTGTCCGCAGGGAAAAAAGCCAGTGGATGCTGCGCATCACCAAATACGCCGACCGCCTGATCGACGATCTGGACGATCTCGACTTCATCGAGCGCGTCAAGATCCAGCAAAAGAACTGGATCGGCCGTTCTACGGGCTGTGAGGTCACCTTCAAAACCAACACGGGCGACGATATCACCGTCTTTACCACGCGTGCCGACACGCTCTTCGGCGTGACCTACATGGTCATCTCGCCCGAGCATCCGCTGCTCGAGAAGTGGAAGGACCGCATCGCCAACCGGGACGAGGTACAGGCATACCGCGAAGCCGCCTCCCGTAAGTCCGACTTTGAACGCGGCGAGCTGAACAAGGACAAGACCGGCGTGCGTCTCGAGGGTATAGAGGTCACGAACCCCGCCACCGGCGAGATCGTGCCGATGTTCGTCTCCGACTACGTGCTGATGGGCTACGGCACCGGCATCGTCATGGGCGTGCCGGGCCATGACCAGCGCGACTGGGAGTTTGCCACCAAGTTCGGCCTTCCGATCATCGAGGTCGTCGCCGGCGGCAATATCACCAAGGAGGCCTTCGTTTCCAAGGACGAGAACGCGATCATGGTCAATTCCGGCTTCCTCAACGGCATGACCGTAAAGGAAGCTATCCCCGCCATGAAGGAATACGCCGAAAAACAGGGCTGGGGCAAGGAGAAGGTCAACTATAAGCTGCGCGACTGGGTCTTTACCCGTCAGCGCTACTGGGGCGAGCCGATCCCCCTCGTCAACTGCGAAAAGTGCGGCTGGGTCGCCCTGCCCGAGAGCGAGCTGCCCCTGCTTCTGCCGCAGGTGGACAGCTATGAGCCCACCGACGACGGCGAGAGCCCGCTGAGCAAGATGACCGACTGGGTCAACACCACCTGTCCCTGCTGCGGCGGCCCGGCCAAGCGCGAGACCGACACCATGCCCAACTGGGCCGGCTCCAACTGGTACTATCTGCGCTATATGGACCCGCACAACGACGATGCTCTCGTCTCGAAAGAGGCCGAGGAATACTGGGGCCCGGTCGACTGGTACAACGGCGGCATGGAGCACACGACGCTGCATCTGCTGTACAGCCGCTTCTGGCACAAGTTCCTCTATGACATCGGCGTGGTCCACACCAAAGAGCCCTATGCCAAGCGCACCTCGCACGGCATGATCCTGGGCCAGAACCCGCACTATGTCGGCAACGTCGAGAGCGAAGAAGAGAAGAAGGCCCTGATCGAAAAATACGGCAGCGAGGCGCTGCGCCCCTCCGTGAAAATGTCAAAGTCGCTGGGCAACGTCGTCAACCCCGACGACGTCATCAAGGCCTACGGCGCCGACACGATGCGCGTGTATATCATGTTCATCGGCGACTTTGAAAAGGTCGCTACCTGGTCCGACGACGCAGTGAAGGGCTCGAAGCGCTTCCTCGACCGCTGCTGGAACCTGATGGATCTGGCCGGGAACGATCCCGCGGTCTCGAAGAAGAACGAGGCGAGCATCCACCGCACGATCAGGAAGGTGGGCGAGGACATCGACCAGCTGAAGATGAACACGGCCATCGCCGCGCTGATGACGCTGGTGAACGAGTTCTATGCCGGCGGTCTGACGAAGGGCGATCTCGAGGTCCTCATTCAGCTGCTCTCTCCATTCGCGCCGCATATCGCCGAGGAGATGTGGGAGCTCTGCGGCTTCGCCGCCAGGCACGGCAGAATGGCCATGCAGATGGACTGGCCGAAGTACGACGAGAGCAAGACCGTCGCAGCCGAGCATGAAATGGCCGTTCAGGTCAACGGCAAGCTGCGCAGCACGATCACCGTCCCCACGGACTGCGACGAGCAGACGATCGTCGACGCCGCGCTTGCGGACGAGAAGATCAAGCGCCAGACGGAAGGCAAGACGCTCGTGAAAACGATCGTGGTCAAAAACAGGATCATCAATCTGATCGTCAGGTAAGACGAACTGCCCCCTTGACAAGATCAGACTAAACCATTATAATAATACTGTTAAAAAGCCAATCTTTTTGGCCCTTGAAGCACCGCAAGGTGTATTTGGAGGGAGGGAAATAAATGTCTGAAATCTACGTCAAGGAAAACGAGTCTCTGGACAACGCTCTTAAACGCTTCAAGCGCAGCTGTGCCAAGTCCGGCGTTCTGGCCGACCTGAGAAAGAAAGAGTATTACCAGAGCCCCAGCGTCAAGCGCCGCAAGAAATCCGAGGCGGCCCGCAAGAACAAGAACAAGCGCTATTACTAAAAAGCAAAGCGGCGTCCGAAGAGACGCCGCTTTTGTTTTCGGAGACATGGAATAAGCTCACGGAGCATGCGCTCCGTGAGCTTTATGGTTTATTTCCCTTTTTTCACGGGCCTTTTCTTCCAGCGGCGGTCCTTGCCGAGGAAGAGATACCAGGCCGCCGCAAAGGCGGCGAACAGGGCCAGGGCCATGATCGCGATCCACAGGACCAGATGGTTGCTGTCGCCGGTGCGGGTGGACTGCGTTCCCTTGACGGCAAAGCTGGTCTCCGCGGTCTCGCCGCCGGCGTATTTCGCCTTCAGCGTGTGTGTGCCGGAGGAGAGCGTGTTGAGATAGCTGGCCTTCAGCCAGATCTCGGTGCTGCCGGAGGCGGAGCTGTAATAACTGCGGTCAAGATCCTTTCCGTCTACCTGCAGGCCCTCAAAGCCGTCGTAGGCGTGATCGAGCTTGATGAACAGCGTTCCCGCGCTGCCGCTTACCCAACTGTAGGCGGGCGTGCCGTCTTTGCTGCCGGAGGCCTCGCTCACGGTCAGCTTGCCGTACTGATAGCTGATCGCGTAGTTTTTCGTAACGTCCGCGCCGGTCTCCTTATCCGTGATCTTCACATCGGAGACGGTGTTGTCGCTCGAGCCGACCTTGGTCTGCGAGCCGGTGATGCGGAGCGTGACCTGGTGCCCCTCGACGCGGCCGGTGATGTTCGGCGTCGAGCGCTCGGTCAGCGCCGTGCCGTCGTAGACCTTGTTTGCGGCCTTCGTCTCAATGACGAGCGGACGCTCGGTGATCGTAAGGCTGCCCTTGGATCGCGTGATGTTGAACTGGCTCGTCACGTCGGCGCCGGAGGCGTTGCGGATGGTGACATTTTTGATCGTGACCTCATATTTGCCCACGTCGGTTGCCGACTCGGGATTGAAGGTCGCCTCGATCCGATAGCCGCTCGGCAGCGTGCCGGAGCTGACCTTGATGTCGGTGGAAAGGAAGCGATAGGGCTTGCCGTCGTACACCTTGCTGGCGTCGCCGATCGAGAGCGTGATGGCCGTAACGGGATCACGCGTGACCGTCAGCGTGCCGGCGGCGGTGGTGACGTTGTAGTTCTTCGTCACGTCACGGCCGGCGGCGTCGGTGATCTTGATCGAGCTCCTTACGACGGCGTTGGCCGAGGAGCCCAGCTCGGTCTGCGAGCCGGAAACGCTGGCGGTCAGCTTGTCGCCCTTGACCAGCTCGCCGGAGGTGATCGTAAAGCTGTCGCGCGTCAGCGCACGTCCGTCATAGATCTTGGAGGCGGAAGCCGCGGTAAGCGTGATATCACGCGCCTTGACCGTCAGCTTGCCCGGAACGACCGTGATCGTATAGGCCTCGGTCACGTCGGTCTTGCCGCGCTTGACGATGAAGGATGCCGTCACGCTGCTCTCGCCTGCGTCGGTCTGCTCGCCTTTGACCTCGCGGATCTCAAGCTTGTCGCCCTCTGCGAGCTTGCCGGAGCTGATCTCATAGTCCTTGGAGCTCAGCGGCGTTCCGTCGTAGAGCTTTTCGATGCTCTTCATCGTGATCGTGAGAGAGGCGGCCTGACCGGGCTCCCTGACGGTAAGCGTGCCGTCGACGAGACGGATGCTGTACTGCGCGGTGACGTCTCTGTCGCCGTCCGTGACCTTGACGGAGGCCGCGTCGATCCTGTTGGCTGAGGAGCCGACGGAGGTCTGGGAGCCGGAAACCGCAGCGGTCACCTTATGCCCGGAAACGAGAGAGCCGGAGCTTATCGCAAAGCTGTCCTTCGTCAGCGCCGTACCGTCGAATTCCTTTTCGGCGGAGTCGGCGGTGAGAACGATCGCGCGGGGCCTGACGCTCAGCGTGCCGGGGATGACCGTGATATCATAGTTCCTGCTGACGTCCTTGCTCCCGTTCGTCACGATAAAGGAGGCGCTGATCTTGCCTGTGCCTACGCCGGTGATGCTTCCGTTGTAGGAGACGAGCGCGAGCTGGTCGCCTTTTTTCAGCTCGCCCGCGGTGATCTCAAAGCCTGTCGTGTCGAGCGGCTTTCCGTCGTACTGCTTTTCCGCATCCTTCAGCGTGACGGTGATGGAAGTCTTAACGACCGGCGTCGGGGTCGGCGTGGGCGTCGGCGTGGGCGTCGGAGTCGGCGTGGGCGTCGGAGTCGGCGTGGGCGTCGGAGTCGGCGTTGGCGTCGGGGTCGGCGTTGGCGTCGGCGTGGGCGTCGGAGTCGGAGTGGGTGTCGGGGTTGGCGTCGGAGTCGGAGTGGGCGTCGGCGTCGGCGTGGGCGTCGGAGTCGGCGTGGGCGTCGGGGTTGGCGTGGGGGCGGGGGTGACGGTCAGCGTACCGTTGACGTAGGTGATGGCATAATTGCCGGTCACGTCGCTGCCGGCCGCGTTTTTGATCTGAGCGCCGCTCGGGACGTTCTCGCTGCTGCCGACCTCGGTCCGGCTGCCGCTCACCGTGACGGATTCAATGGTGTCGCCGGCGGCCAGAGCGGTGTGCGTGTAGCTGTTTTTCTCAAGCTTTTTGCCGTTGTACTGCTTTTCGGCAGAATCGGCGGTGATGGTAAGGGGACGCAGCGTGATCTTCAGCGTCGCGGGGACGACGGTGATATCATACTTCTCGCTGACGTCCTCGTCGCCGGCTTTGACGATGAAGGACGCGCTGATCGTCCCTGTGCCTACGTCGGTGATGCTGCCGGAGTAAGCGACGAGCACAAGGGCGTCGCCCTCGGCGAGTTCGCCGGAGCTGATCGCATACTCCGCTTTGTCGAGCGGCGTGCCGTCGTACTGCTTTTCGGCGTTCTTCAGCGTGACGGTAAGGGGCGTCACGACCACGGGCGGGGCGGTGACGGTCAGCGTGCCGTTGACGTAGGTGACGGCGTAATTGCCGGTGACGTCGTCGCCGTTCCGGTTTCTGATCAACGCGCCGCTCGGGACGTTTTCGCTGCTGCCGACCTCGGTCCGGCTGCCGCTCACCGTGACGGACTCGATATAGTCGCCTTCCGCCAGATCGGTCTCGCTGCAGCTGAAGCTGTTTTTCTCGAGCGCCTCGCCGTCGTATTCCTTTTCGGCGGAGTCGGCGGTGATGACAAGGGGCCGCTCGGTGATGCGCATCGCCGCAGGGAGGACCGTGATCTCATAGTTCTCACTCACGTCCGTTTCTCCGTTCACCACGGCGAAGGAGGCGCTGATCGTGCCGGTGCCGACGTTGACGATGCTTCCCTCAAAGGACAGGAGAGAGAGCCGGTCGCCGCCGAGCAGGCTGCCTTCCGTGAGCGCGTATGTAGTCTGATCCAGCGCCTGACCGTCATAGGTCTTCTCGGCGTCGCTGAGCGTGACGGTGAGAGGAACCCTCTCGCTGCGGGGCTCGACGGTGATGCTTCCGGAGAGAACGGAGATATTATAGTTGTCGCTGACGTCGTTTCCGGACGCATCCGTGATCCGGAAGGAGGCGGCCGCGGTGTTTTCGCTCGTGCCGGGAGTCGTCCGCTCGCCGGAGTAGGAGACGGAAACGCCGTGACCTTCGACGAGCGAGCCGTCGGTGCGCTCATAGCCTGTGTCCTCTGTGGGCCTGACGGGGCTGCCGCTGTATTCGGAGCGGACATCGTTCACGCGGAAGGTCACGCCGCGCTGAGCAATGCGCAGCGTGCCGGGACGCACGAGGAATTCATACTCGCCGGTGACGTCCTCTTCACCGCGCAGAACGCTGACCTGCGAGAGGTCGACCGTCGCCTCGCTCTCGCCTGCGTCGGTGCGTTCGAGTGAAAGGGCGCTGTCGGGAACGCTGAGCTCATCGCCGCTCTTCGTCCCGCCGACGATCGTGCAGTCCGCCTTCAGCGGCGCGCCGTCGTACATTTTTTCACCGTCGGTGAACGAGAATACGATCACGTCGCTCCACTGGGCGTCCAGCACGGCGTCGGAGCTGAGCGTGAAATCCTCGCCTCCGGCAAGAAAAGCGGACGCGCCGTTCGAAAGCGTGAGCTTCCAGCCGCTGAACTGCTTTCCGAACCCGGTCAGAGCCTGCTCTGCCGCGGCGCTGCTGATCGAAGCGATCTTTCCGGCAGCGGCATGCTGCTCGTCGGAGAGCATGTAAACGGCCGGATTGCCGCCGCCGATCAGCCCGGAGGCGTCGAGCGCGTCGGAGAGATCGCCTGCCGTGTAGCGCAGCGCGATCTGCTCGGCCTTTACCTTGTCGAGCTTGATGCGGAACGTATAGGCGCTGCCCGAGCCGTTGAAGACGGTCCCGACGGCCTTGGCGTCGAAGTCCTCGGCAAAGATCTCCTTCGGCAGGACAAGGGCGGACTTCCCGCCCAGATCGGCCTGCGAGATCAAAGTGAGACTCTTGCTTTCCGCGTCGGGCTCGGCGCCGTCGGCAATGAGCAGGACGGAGCCGACGGTATAGCCGGCGGGAGGCGTGATCTTTACGCCGCCGCGGCGCAGATCGGCGACCGTGGGCGCCGTGATCGGCGAGCCCTGGTCGTCCTTGCCCCAGTCAAGAGCAAAGTCCTTGCTCAGGATCGCCTCGAGCTCATCGGCGGGCAGCTCGTTCCCTTCGTCGTCCTTGATGCTGACGGACCAGGCCACGGAGCAGCTCCCGTCCGGCGCAGCATCCGCCCAGACGTCTCCCGCCGCCGCGCCCGCAAACAGCAGCGCGAGCGTGAGAGAAATCAGAAGGGACAGGATCTTGGTCATTTTGCGCATGTCACGTTCACCTCATTAAAAGCGATAAATCTTAAGTTTCTTAAGAAAAAAGTTGCGTATTTCAGCTGAAACGCCATTTTCATGGTCCCATTATACCATTCTTCGTACCAAAAACAAGGCGCTAAAGTCTGAATAATTCTTAAGCGGGTTCTTTAGATATATAAGGAAAGAAAGGTCAATCTCGTCATGCGGATTTACATTGAACTCTTTGTCGTATTCCTTGACAAGTTGATAAAGATCTGCTACTGTATAACTAGCGGTTGATCCTCCTAGATTTGTAGGACTCCTACCCCGTTGTGCCGACGGGGATACGGGCCTAGTTGGAGGATTGGCCGTTTTGTTTTTTAGTGATTTTTCAACGTCATCCGCTATTTTCTCAATATATCGCAAATTGTGAAAAACCATGTCATTTTGGTTATCTTTTCCGCTGAAGAGATCTTCAACCGTGATCCTATAGAGCGCAATTTCGCCAAGAGGATTCTTTCCCAATGCATAGAACTTATGGTCAAATGCATGCATATCGGTACGCATTTGTTCTTCTGTCGGATTCCCACCGTGATCGATCTCATGCGTCTCGCTATCCAATAGAACAAGCTGCGGCCGTGAGTCCTCCTCGCGGCCGCAGCGTTTTTTTCCAGGCGTTTATTCGATCTCCGTCAGCGTGCCGCAGACGACGAAACGGACGTCCTCGCCGCTGTAGGTGCAGGTCGACAGCGTCACGATGCGGCTTTCGGGAGACGGCTCGATCCGGCAGTCGATCTCGGAACAGTCGAGCAGCGAGCGCAGAAACGAAGCGTAGTCCTCGTCCGAGGAAAAGGCGGTGGAATAGACGAAGGACTCGGGGTCGGTGGTAAAGCAGCTGAAGATGTCGATGCGGTAATTCCGATCCGGGGTGTTGAGATACATGACGGGATGGGCGTCGAAAAAGCCCGGATCGCCATAATCGTCGATCAGCGCGAACATCGAGCCGTCCTTCATATTGTGACCGTATATGATGGTGTTCCGCCCGGAAAAGTCGGACGGGCAGAGATAATCGGCAAAGAGCGTGCCGCCTGCGATGGGGCTGCCGTCGAGGAAGCGCTCGAGATAGTATTCGTTGTCTCCGCTCTGCGCGACGGGATAATTGATGACGGTGCCCGGCAGATAAAGCCAGCCGATCACCCTTCCGCCATAGCGGTTCAGCACCTCAAAATCGACCGAAACGGGCGAGAGCTCCAGCGGCCGGGCCTCGTTATGAGGCTGTTCCTCCGCGGCGTCCTCCTCCGGCGGCGCGGAGGCGGCGGGGGAGAGCTCCGACGCCTCTTCCTTCGTCGGAACGGCGGCGGAGACCGCGGCCCCGGCCAGACTGTCATAGCGCCGCTCGGCCGTTTTATAGCCGCTTACGATCGAGTAGACCTTCCATCCGCTGAAGCAGACCAGCGCCAGGAACAGGATGCACAGCAGGGCGAGGATCGTCCGCCGGATTTTTTTCAGTCTGCGCGATCTCTTCATTCTACGCGACCTCCGAAAAAACTATGCGCATTATACATGCAATTGACGAAAAAGGGAAGAGCCTGAGCGGAAATCTAATGATTCTTCATATTTGATATCGGAGCGAGACAAACGCTCTGCCGGGCCTTTTCGGGGCGGGAGGGCGAAAAAAGTGAAAAAATCGTTTTGGGATATTGACAAGTATGCGATAATTTAGTATTATAACAAAGCTGTCGCGCGGGAGCATAGCTCAGCTGGTTAGAGCACCTGCCTTACAAGCAGGGGGTCACTGGTTCGAGTCCAGTTGTTCCCACCATCTCCATATTTATTTGCCTCGGTAGCTCAGTAGGTAGAGCAGCGGACTGAAAATCCGCGTGTCGCCAGTTCAACTCTGGCCTGAGGCACCATCTGCGGCCTTAGCTCATCTGGTAGAGCGCCACCTTGCCAAGGTGGAGGTAGCGAGTTCGAGCCTCGTAGGCCGCTCCACAAAAAGAAAAGAGGGTTTTGCGCAAGCCCTCTTTTCTGATACCCGGCGCCATAGCCAAGTGGTAAGGCAGCGGACTGCACATCCGCGACTGCCCCGGTTCAAATCCGGGTGGCGCCTCCAAAAAGAGAGCATCCGAAAGGATGCTCTCTTTTTGGAGGCGCGCCTTCGGCGCGCAATGGATCGCCGCAGGCCTCGTGTCGCCTGCGGCGGCTTTTATTCCTGCCTCAGCGCTTTCAGCTCTTCGGGCGTGAAGCTGTAGACCTTGTCGCAGAACTGGCAGCTGACGGACACGTCCTTTCCCTCGGTGATGATCGCATCCAGTTCTTCGGGCCCGATGCTGCGGATGGCGTCCTCGACGCGCTCGCGGGAACAGTAGCAGCGGTACTCGATCGGCTTTTCGGAAACAATGTGGTATTCCAGACCCTTGAGCACCTGCGCGAAGACGGTCTCCGCGCCGTCCTCGGCGAGGATCGCGGTGAGCTGGTCCATCAGAAAGATGTTGTCCTCCAGTTTTTGGATCAGCGCCTCGTCCGCCCCGGGCATGAGCTGTACGATAAAGCCGCCCGCCGCCTTGACGCTGCGGTCTGTGTCGACCAGAACGCCCAGCGCGCAGGCCGAGGGCACCTGCTCGCTTTCGGTGAGGTAGGCTGTGAGATCTTCCGCGATCTCGCCGGAGACGAGCGCGGTCGAGCCGATATAGGGCTCTTTGAGCCCGAGATCACGGCTGACCGTCAGCATCCCGTCGCGTCCCACGGCGCGGCCGACGTCCAGCTTGCCGTTCTCGCGCAGAGGCAGCTGCAGCTGCGCATTTTCCACATAGCCGCGCACGTTTCCCTGAGAGTCGGACACGGCCACGATGCTGCCGATCGGGCCGCCGCCGTTGATGCGGATCGTGAGGCTGCCCTTTTCCTCCTTCATCGCGTCTCCGAGCAGGGAAGCCGCACACAGCGTCCGGCCGAGCGCAGCCGTGGCCGTGGGGCTGCAGGCGTGGATCACGCGGGCGCGCTCGACGGTATCGCGCGCGTCCGCAACGGCCATTTTGACAAAGCCCTCCGCCGCGGTGGCGCGTATGATCTTATCCATATCGTTTCCTCCTCATTCCTTACGTCTGGCCCTGACGAAAACGCGGCCGAGCTCGCCCTGCGGACCGTGCTCGTCGAAGCCGATCGCTTCAAAGCCGCGTTTCTCGAGCTCCCGGCGCAGGAAATCGCGCTCATGGGCGTATTCCACATGCTCCTCGCCGCTGCGCCGCCACAGCTCGCCCTCGCGCTCGAAGAGATCCATGCCGTAGACGAGACAGTCCTCCTCACGGTCGTAATCCGCGCGCCAAAGGCAGAGCAGATCCTCGTCCTCGTCCACGGAGACGCTGCCGTCCATTGCGCGCAGGCTTTCCGGAGATTTGACGTCGAAGATCAACAATCCGCCGGGACGGATGAAAAGATGCAGGCGGCGGAACACCTCGCCGAGATCACCGGGCGGGAGATAGTTGATCCCGTCGAGCGAACAGAGGGCGGCGTCCACCGTGCCGTAGAGATCCAGCTCCTGCGCGCTCTGGCAGACGAACAGCGGGGCGGGAGAGAGCGAGGCGCATTTTTCCCGCGCCTCCATCAGCATCTCCTCCGAGCGGTCGGCGGCGATCATCTCATAGCCGCGGCGGCAGAGCGCGGCCGTCAGCGTTCCCGTTCCGCAGCAGAGGTCCAGCAGAAGGCGGAATTCGCCGCCGTCGCGCGCGAATTCCGCCTCGTAATAGTCCGCGAAGCTGTCGTAGGGAACGTCGCCCGTCAGCGCGTCATACCACGCCGCAAGCGGTCCGTAGCAGTTCATGCCTCTTCTTCCTCCGTCCCGCCGAGACGGGAGAAGACGATCTCATAGCCGCCGCGGCCGTACTGCAGCGAGCGGTTGACGCGGCTGATCGTGGCGCTGGAGGCGCCCGTTTCGGCCAGAATGTCGTTATAGATCATGCCCTTGTCCAGACACACGGCCACGTTATAGCGCTGCTCCATGGCCAGCAGCTCGGATACGGTGCAGAGATCGTCGAAAAACTTCATGCACTCGTCCACATCGCGGAGCGTGAGGATGGCCTTGTACATATCTTCGCTGCGGGGTTTCTTCGGGAGTTTGTTCATAGCGGGCCTCCGTAAACAGATTTCATATTATGCATTAACATCTTACCACTTTAATTTGTAAAAGTAAAGGATAAAAGTGGAAATGGATGTGATTTTTTCGGAAAGCTGCGCAAAATAGAAAGAGCTAAACCGCGCATAAGCCCCTTGCGGAATGGCGGAGGAGAGGATATAATACAATCAAGCTGAAAGACGGAAGGAGGAAGAGTATCATGTTCGAAGGATTCCATGGCATGACGGCCCTTTGGGTCGTGCTGATGATCGGCTTCCTGGTCGTCGAGGGCATCGCGCCCGGGCTGGTGTCGATCTGGTTCGCTCTCGGCGCGCTGGCCGCCCTGATCTCCGCACTGCTCGGCGCGCAGGTCTGGCTGCAGGCCGTCTGGTTTATCGTTATTTCCGTGCTGGCGCTTGTCCTTACAAGACCGCTGGCAAAGAAATACGTCAACTCCCGCACACAGGCGACCAACGCCGACATGCTCATCGGACAGGAATGCATCGTCACCGAGACCATCGATAAGCTGCACGGGACCGGAGCGGTATCCGTCGGCGGAAAGGTCTGGACCGCGCGCGCCGACGATCCGGAGAGGATCATCGAAAAGGATTCCGTCGCCGTCGTAGAGCGGATCGAGGGAGTCAAGCTGATCGTCAGAACGAAAGAATAAACAGGAGGTATCATCATGGTAGCAATCATCATCATCGCCGTCATCGCAATCATTCTTGTCGTCGTCAACATCCGCGTCGTCCAGCAGGCGCGCGCCTTTGTCATCGAGCGTCTGGGCGCTTATAAAGAGACCTGGAACGTCGGTCTCCACGTGAAGATGCCTTTCATCGACCGCGTGGCCAAGATCGTCTCCCTGAAGGAGCAGGTCGCCGATTTCCCGCCCCAGCCCGTTATCACCAAGGATAACGTCACGATGCAGATCGACACGGTCGTCTATTTCCAGATCACCGATCCGAAGCTCTTTACCTACGGTATCGAGCAGCCCATGGTCGCCATCGAGAACCTTTCGGCCACGACGCTGCGTAACATCATCGGCGATCTCGAGCTGGACCAGTGCCTGACCAGCCGCGATATCATCAACTCGAAGATGCGCTCCATCCTCGACGAGGCGACCGACCCCTGGGGCATCAAGGTCAACCGCGTCGAGCTCAAGAACATCCTCCCGCCCAAGGAGATCCAGAACGCGATGGAGAAGCAGATGAAGGCCGAGCGTGAACGCCGTGAGGCCATCCTGCGTGCCGAGGGCGAAAAGCGCGCCGCGATCCTCGAGGCCGAAGGCGAAAAGGAATCCGCGATCCTGCGCGCCGACGCCAAGAAGCAGCAGCAGATCCTCGAGGCCGAAGGCGAGGCCCAGGCCATCCTGAAGGTCCAGACCGCCACCGCCGAAGGCATCCGTCTGATCAACGAGTCCGCGCCGTCCGAGGCCGTGCTGCGCATCAAGGCGCTCGAGGCCTTTGCCGCCGCCGCGAACGGCACCGCCACCAAGATCATCATCCCCAGCGAGATCCAGGGTCTTGCCGGCCTCGCCGAGGGCGTGATCGAGTCTGTCAAGAAGTAATTCATTCCGAGAAATACCGGCAGCCTTTCCCCTGCCGGTATTTTTCATTGAAAAAAGTGAGAATGTGAAATGAAAGCACAGGATTTTCTTGCCCGCCACGGCATGTCGCCCGAGCGGATCGACCCGGCCGAGTACGCGCCGAAGATGGCCCGCTGCATGGCGGAGGGCCTCGCTGCCGAGGGATGCACGCTTCCGATGATCCCGACCTATCTGAAAAACAGCGGCGCCGTGCCGCGCGGCGAGCCTGCCGTCGTGATCGACGCGGGCGGGACCAACTTCCGCTGCGCGCTGGCCCGCTTTACCGAAGCTGGCTGCGAGATCAGCGAACTGAAAAAGATGCCGATGCCCGGCATAGGCCGCAGCGCCACCTGGGAAGAGTTCATCTCCTTCGTCGCCGACGCGGTCATGCCCTATATGGACCGCGCGGACAAGATCGGCTTTTGCTTTTCCTACTCGGCGGACATCACGCCCGAGATCGACGGCCGCGTGATCCGCATCGACAAGGAAGTGGTCGTAACCGGCTCGGAAGGCAAGCTGGTCGGCGCCTCGCTGATCGGAGAGCTTTCGCGCCGAGGCTGCAGCGGCAAGAGCGCCGTGATCCTGAACGATACGGCCGCCGTTCTGCTGGGCGTTTCCGCCACGCTCGACAAGGACAAATACAGCGGCTTCATCGGCCAGATCAACGGCACGGGGACCAACACCTGCTGCATCGTCCCGCTGGAGAAGATCGGCAAGCTGCATGCGGCCGGAAAGGACGGCGTGATCGTCAACATAGAGTCCGGCCTGTACGACGGATTCCCGCGCGGCGACTTTGATCTGGAGCTGGACAGCGAGAGCAACAATCCCGGGTTGAAGCATCTTGAAAAGATGACCTCGGGCGTCTACCTCGGCGCGCTGAGCCGCAAGATTTTCCGCGCCGCCGCCGACGAGGGCGTGCTTTCGGAGGCCTGCCTGCAAAAGATCGAGGCGCTCGGCAGCTACG
The DNA here is from genome assembly GCA_017403885.1 of Oscillospiraceae bacterium. GTDB lineage: Bacteria > Bacillota > Clostridia > Oscillospirales > Oscillospiraceae > Limivicinus. The sequence goes on along the minus strand of JAFRDM010000021.1, from coordinate 41,818 downwards.
ACGCCTCCGCGGTCGACCGTTGGGCGAGCGGCGAGGCGCAGGACGAGCTGGGCGTGACGGCGGACGAGGCGCGCTTTATGCAGGAGGTCTGTCTGGCTTTATTTGACCGCTCGGCGCGCTGCATGTGCTGCAACCTTGCGGCCATCGCCCTGCTGACCGGAGAGGGAGAGGACAAACCGATCTGTGTCTGTGCCGAGGGCTCGCTCGTGCAGAAAAGCCGTCATTTCCGCCCGCTGCTGGAAAAATACCTTGATGAATACGCATGCGGCGTCCTCGGCCGGCGGCTTGAGCTGACCGTCGGCTACGAGACGACGCTGCCCGGAGCGGCCGCTGCGGTGCTGCTCAACAAGTAGGTTTACATAACTTTGATTCCAAGCCCTCCGCGAGGCCGCGGAGGGCCTGATTTTTTCCGATCTTTTTCTCAATTTATAGTGGTCAAGCGCCGGATCATATGTTATACTGAACTATATAGCGTGATCATTCTAAAATCGGGGGAGAAAGAGATATGAAATGCCCGTTTTGCGGATATTCAGACAGTAAGGTCATCGATTCGCGCCCTGCCGAGGAGGGCGCCACCATCCGCCGCCGCAGAGAGTGTCTGGCCTGCCAGAAACGCTTTACCACCTATGAGATCATCGAGCGTCTGCCGCTGGTCGTGATCAAGCGCGACGGCAGCCGCCAGTCCTTCGACAAGGTCAAGCTGATCAACGGCATGGTGCGCGCCTGCGAAAAGCGGCCCGTCAGCCTCTCCCAGCTGGAGACCATCGCCGACGAGATTGAGCAGGAGCTGCAGAGCGGGCTCGAGCGCGAGGTCAGGACCGTGGACATCGGCGAGATGGTCATGGCGCGTCTCAAGGACGTGGACGAGGTCGCCTATGTGCGCTTCGCCTCGGTCTACCGCAGCTTCAAGGACATCAACACCTTCATGGAAGAGCTCTCCAAGCTGCTGACCGAGAAATAGGCTCGTTTTCAAAAGATGCCGCTCAGCCTCGGGCAGTCCATCCGGGCGATGCTGTCGAGGTGATACAGCACACAAAGATACGCGGCGTCCGCTTGGCCGTCTTCGCTGCGGAGCGCTGCGAGCAAATCGAAAAAAGCGTCCGATACGGCGTCGATCTCGCCCTGCCGGAGCACGATATGGACGTAGTCGGCTTCCGACTGCCATTTCTTCATCGCCGCCTCCGCTTCCGAGGCGGCGAGCTGCACATTTCCGGCGCTCAGCGCCGCGGAGGAACGGCACACGCCGGCCTCGACGGCGCCGAGCAGCGCGTCGAGCGCGTGCAGATTGGCCAGCAGCAGGGCAAAGAGCAGGATCAGGATCCCTGCGGCGATCAGTCCTCGTTTCATGGGTCGTTCTCCTTTCGCACGCAGTAGACGCGCGAAGCGTCATCCACGGTCAGCAAAAAAATATCCGCGATCTTCCCGCCGTAAGGCCGGATCTGCTTCATCAGCCAGTTCTCCTCATAGCCGCTTTTCTGCAGGTTCTCGCGGATCAGGCGGCCGTCGCTGATCAGGATGCGCGGGAAGCCGCAGTTCTCCACGGATACCTTCAGGTCGTTCGCGCTCGGCGGCGTCTCGCTCTCGTACGGCAGCACGCTGAGTTTGCCGTTTGTCTCCAGAAAGGCGTATTCGATCGCGGTGATATCCCGCACGCCCTGCGCGCGCAGCTCCTGCAGCAGCTCATCGAGCGTAAAGCGGTTTTTGCCCATCTCACGCTGCATGATCCGACCGTGGTCGATGAGCAGGCTCGGCTTGCCGAAAAGAAACGCGCGCAGACGGATGCTGCGCATCGTCAGCGTGGAGATGATCAGCTCGCAGCAGAAGAGCGTCAGGATCGGGATCAGACCGTTGAGAAGAGGCATGCCGATGTCCTGCAGCGGATTGGCCGCGAGATCGGCGATCAGCGAGGCTACGAGGAATTCCGAAAGCTCCATCTCCCCGAGCTGACGCTTACCGAGCAGACGCATAAAGACCAGAAGCGTGAAATACACGATCAGCGTCCGGAAAAAAATGATCATCATTGCGACAGCACCCCGTTCCGCGGCGGAACTCCGCCGTTCTGTACGGAATAGTTTGTCCCAAAAGGAGCAAAACAAACGTGAAGACCATCATCTCCCCGGCAGAGGACTGCGTCCGCGCGGCGGCCGAAAGCCTTCTGACGCTGATCGAAAAAAAGCCCGACGCCGTCCTGGCGCCCGACGGCTGCGGCGAGACGCTGCGCGTTCTGCGCCGCGCGGCGGCACTGGCAGGGGAACGTGCAGTTCCGCTGCGCGAGCTGCGCGTTTTCGCGGTTTGCGAGTATGAGGGCCTCGACGCGCGGGATCCCCGCAGCGTTCGCAGGCACCTTGAGGAGGCGTTTTTTGCCGGCTCCGATGCGGATACGGAAAAGCTGTATATCCCCGACGCGAACGATCCGGCGGCGTACGACGCGCTGATCGCAGCCGCGGGCGGGCTCGACATGGCGCTGCTGGGCCTTGGCGGCAACGCGCGCGTAGGCTTCAACGAGCCCGCGACGCAGTTCGGCACAAACACCCATGTGCAGAAGCTGACGGATAAAACGAAACGTGAGCTCGCTTCGCTCTTCGGCGGCGAGGACAAGGTGCCTCTGCGCGGTGTGACGATGGGGTTTCAGCAGCTTTGCTTTGCCCGCGAGATCGAGCTGATCGCGTTCGGCAAAGAAAAGAGCGCGGCCGTTTTCCACATGCTCTACGGCCGGGACGACAGCGTTTATCCCGCCGCCTTTCTGCAGCTTCCGCCGAACGTGACCGTCCGGCTCGACGAAGGAGCGGCTGAAAGACTCGGTGAAAAAAGCTTTGACGCGGTGTGCTTCAATGGAGCTTAAGATTCTGTATGAAGATGCGCAGCTCGCGGTCTGTCTCAAGCCTCCCGGCATGCTGTCCGAGGAGGAGGGGATGCCGAAACGGCTGTGTGAAGTATTGGACGGTGATTTTTTCTGCGTCCATCGCCTCGACAAGGCCGTCGGCGGCGTGATGGTTTACGCCCGCACGCGGGAAGCCGCCGCGGCGCTCTCCGCGGCCGTCGCCGCGGGAGCGATGCATAAGAGCTATCTTGCCGTCGTACAGGGCGTTCCGGAGCGGCCGAAGGGAAGTTTTCGGGACCTCCTCTATCATGACGCCGCGCGGAACAAGAGCTATGTCGTGACGCGTCCGCGCCGCGGCGTAAGGGAGGCCCTGCTCGATTATGAGCTGCTCGGCTCCGCTGAATACGATGGGCTGAGGCTCTCGGCGCTGCGGATCGAGCTGCACACCGGCCGCAGTCATCAGATCCGCGTGCAGTTTGCCTCTCGCGGCATGCCGCTCGCCGGCGACGGCCGATACGGCAGCGCGGTCCACAGCTGTCCGATCGCACTGTGGTCCGAAGCGCTGGTCTTTCCGCACCCCCGGGACGGCCGTGAGGTGAGCTATTCCTCACTGCCGCCCGCAAGTTTTCCCTGGACGTTATTTTGTTTACATAATATATAATCACAACAGATAGACGACTTACAGGAGAGTGCTGCTAATGTCTGTTTCCAATATCCTCTCTCTCTTCGGCGGTATCGCGCTGTTCCTCTTCGGCATGGGCCTGATGGGCGACGGCCTGAAAAAGGTCGCCGGCGGACAGATGGAGCTCATCCTGTTCCGTCTCTCCGGCACACCGCTCAAGGGGCTGTTGCTCGGCGCCGGTGTGACCGCGGTGATACAGTCCTCGTCCGCAACGTCGGTCATGGTGGTCGGCTTTGTGAACTCCGGCATGATGAAGACGAAGCAGGCGCTGTCCGTCATTCACGGCGCGCTGATCGGCACGAGCATCACCGGCTGGATCATCTGCCTGTCCTATCTCGGCACCGAGGGCGGTTGGGCCTCGCTGCTGTCCACCTCCACGATCGCCGCGGTCTTTGCCGTGGTCGGCATCCTGCTGCGCATGACGGCGAAGAACCAGACTCGTAAGCACGCGGGCGACATCCTGCTGGGCTTCACGGTGCTGATGTACGGCTTGCAGGCGATGAGCGGGGCCGTCTCGCCGCTGAAGGACAGCCCCGACTTCCTTGCGCTGCTCACGACTTTTTCCCATCCGCTTGTCGGCATGCTGCTCGGCGCGGCCGTTACGGCCGTACTGCAGAGCGCTTCCGCTGCCATCGGTATCCTGCAGGCGCTCTCGGCCACCGGCGCGATCACATTTTCCGTCGCTTATCCGATCATCCTCGGCATCGCGGTCGGCGCTTCGGTGCCGGTGCTGCTCTCGGCCCTCGGCGCGAAGGTAGACGGCCGCCGCACGGCTTTTCTGTATCTCTTTGTCGAGCTTGTGGCGGCAGTGCTTTTTGCCGCGCTCTATTACGGGATAGACGCCGCCGTGGGACTCGGGTGGCAGGGTAAGACCATGGATCCCTTTTCGATCGCCGCGGTCAACACGGCTTTCCGCGTATTGACGGCCGTGTTCCTCATGCCTTTCAACCGCCGCTTTATCGCGCTGGCGGAAAAGCTGATCCGCGTCAGCGAGACCGAGCGCAGCCAGAACGCCTCCTTCGACCGCCTGGACGAGCGCTTCCTCACGCATCCGCGGCTTGCGCTGGAGCAGAGCCGTCTGACCGTCCACGACATGGCGGACGCCGCGCGCGAAGCCATCTGCGACGCGTCTGCGCTGGTCTGGGAGTATTCGCAGGCGGGCTTTGACGCGATCGAGCGCAAGGAGAATCTGGTGGACGAGTTCGAAGACAGGATCGGCACTTACCTTGTCAAGCTCAACGCGCGCGAACTGAGCGTCAGCCAGAACGAGGACATCTCCAAGTTCCTGCACACGATCAGCGATTTCGAGCGTATCAGCGACCACGCGATGAACGTCGCCGAGGTCGCGCAGAAGATGAACCAGAACAAGGTCCGCTTCTCAGCCGAGGCTGAGAAAGAGATGCATATCCTCATGGCCGCCGTTGAGGAGATCCTCGCGCTCTCGCTCGGCGCCTTTGAAAAGGACAGCATCGAGCAGGCCTACGCCGTCGAGCCGCTGGAGGAGCGGATCGACGAGCTCTGCGACGAAATGAAGCTCCACCACGTCGACCGTCTCAAGAGCGGCGTCTGCACGCTCAACCAGGGCTTCCCCTTCAACGATCTGATCACGAATCTCGAGCGAGTGGCCGACCATTGCTCGAACGTCGCCATCGCTATGATCGAGCTCAACCGTGACGACTTCGACACGCACGGCTATGTCATCAATCTGAAGGAGCTGCACGCTCACCGTTTCGACGAGTATTACGAAGCCTACGCGGACAAGTACAGACTGTCATAAACCGGGAACTTTCACGGAGGGATCACCTTGCGGCATCCTGCCCTGACGCGCTTTTTTGCGGCCTTTCTCGCGGTCGTGAGCGCGATCACGCTGATCTCCGGCGGCATTTGCATCAAAAAGGCCGACGAGAACAGGAAAAAACAGAATACGACCATCGCGTTTCTCCGGGAAAAGACCGACGAGGCAAAGGAGCTGCGCGCGATGCTCGACGCGATGCCGACAGCCTTTGAAGAGCAGAACGCCGCCTATGAGAAGGCGAAGGAGAGCTATGACGGCGAAAAGCTGAGTTATCGCAAGGATCTTTCGATCTATACGGCGACGGAGGCCGCGCTCAAGCAGGGCGCGGAAAAGCTCGAGGAGGGCTACGCCGCGCTGCGCATGGGCTGGATCGAGCATGACAACGGCGAAAAGGCGCTCAACGAGGCGGAGGCGCAGTTCCTGCCCGGCTATGAACAGTATCTCGAAGGAAAAGCGCAGCTGGAGGAGGGCAGAAAGCAGCTGGAGGAGGCAAAAAAGCTCCGCGAAAAGCTGCCCGACCTTGAAATCCTGCGCGCCCTGCTGGATGCGCTCAAGTCCCAGATGACGGACTTCCGCGCGGCGCTCGACGCGATCCGGAACACGATCGAAAACCCGCCCCTTGACCCGGAGACCGGCGAGGTCGACATCGAAGCGCAGCGCACACAGCTGCTCGGCGAGATCTCCGTGCTGAGCGAAAAGATCGCGGCCGTGCAGAAAAAGCTGCTTGAGGAATACAGCCCCGAAGATCTGAAAACGGCCTTTGCGCCCGCCGTCGCCGCGATGCGGGAACAGCTCAGGCCCTTTGCCGACGGGAGCATGAGCCGGGAAGAGCTGCTCGAGGGCGCAAAACAGATCCTTGCCTCCGGGCGGGATCTCGGCGGCAGCTTCGAAGAAGCGGTGGCGCGCGCCGACGAAACGCTGGCGATGCTGGAAAAACTGCCGGAAATGGAGGCGCAGCTCGACGAGGCGGAGGCCGCCTTGAGAGAGGCTGAGCCCGCGCTGCTGCAGGCAAAGGAGGCCTTTGAGGAGGGCAGAAAGGGGCTCGACAAGGCCAAAGACATGTTGATCTACGCGGAGGCGCAGCTGATCGCGGGGAAAAAGGAGCTGGAGGAAAAGCAGGCCGGACAGATCGAAACGAAGGAAGAGCTCGACAGCCGCAGGGACGCCCTGGAAAAAGAGGCGGAAAGGCTGGAGGGCATGCTGCGCGAGATAGAGGACTACCGCGAAAAGAAGGAGCGATTCAGCACCCTGCGCTACGCCCTGCTCGCAGACGACGGCATCGCCGCGCGCATCGGCGCGGGCGAGGATCTGATCGAGGGCGCGGAGACGGAGCTTGCCCTGCGCAGCGCGCAGACGCAGCGGGACTATGAGCTGCGTCTCGCCGCGGCGATCGGGATGATGGCCGCCTCCGTGTTCGGACTGCTCGCCGTCGCTGCGGCCTTCCGCGACCGACAGGGCCTGAGGCTGCTGCTGCCCGCGTCGCTCGCTTTTGCGCTGGCGGCCGCGGCGGAGGGCGTCAGCTTTTACGCCGGGAGAGGCATGATCTACACGGTGCTGTTCGTCGGCGTCTTTGCCGCGGCGGTGCTGGCGCTGAATCTGAAAAAAGCATAAAGACGCCGCAAAAGGAGCTGTTCCGTTCAGTCGGAGACAGCTCCTTTTGCGGTATGCGTGGGGAGAGACACAGCGTCTCTCTCCGCGCGTTTTGCTTTTTCGAGCGCGGCGAGGATCTCGTCCGTGCGCGCCGCCCAGGTGTTGGCGAGCGCCTCGCGCCGCAGCGCGGCCCGCAGGGCGGGATCGCCGCGCCTGCGCAGCAGCGCTTCGGCTTTTTCCAGAAAGTCGGCGGCGCCCTCGTAGGTTTCCACGCAGGGATGACGCAGGCACTCCGGCATCCGCGAGCTCAGGATCGGCTTTTGGGCGGCCATATACTCGAAAAGCTTGACGGGGGAGGTCGAGCGCGTGATGTCGTTGAGCACGAAAGGGATCAGCGCAAGGTCGAACAGGCGCAGAAAGGAGGGCAGCCGCGCATAGGGCTGCGGAGGGATCCACAGCACGTTCCGCCGTGCGAGCAGGCCGCTCTTCGGCAGCGTCCCGTCATAATCCATGCCGACAAGCAGGAACAGCCATGTCGGCCGCGCGTCCGCCGCGGCGGCGATCAGCGCGTAATCGAACCATCCGGCGAGAGCCCCGTAGTAGCCGAGCGTGCAGGAAAAACGAGCGGCGGCCTCCGCGGCCTCCGGAGCGGGAGGCGCGGCGGCGCAGCGGCTGAAATGTCCGTAGTCCCCGGCGTTGGGGCTGCAGATCGCCCGCCGGGCGAAGGGCAGCGCCTTGTCATAGAGGGCCTTCGCCGTGCAGACCGTGAGGTCCGCGCGCCGCATCAGCGCGAGATGCTCGCGGCGCATCTGCTCGTCATAACCGTCGAAGATCTCAAGCTCGTCTATATACTCATAGATCAGCGCGTCGGGCCGCAGCAGCTCGATATAGCGGCGGTTCGCCGTCCAGCTCAGCGAGAGCACCGTTTCCCCCGCGCCGCGCAGCAGCCGCCCGAGCGCGTGGGCGAGCGCGGCGTTGACGAGAAAGAGCGTCTCAGTGATCATTTCCGTGACGGCGACGCGGTCGTGCGCGCTGTTGGCGCTGAGATACAGCACGATCGTGTCCGGCTTTTCGCTGTATGCGCGGGCGAGCTGCTGCGGACGCTGATAGAGCGGCAGATGCCAGTCGATGGTCGGCGGGAAGACGATCACGCGTTTCCCCGCAATGCGCCGGCCCAGCTCGGCTCGCAGCCTGTGCGACGCGGCGCGCGCACGCAGAAAAAGCTCCGCGCGGCGCAGCGCGGCACGGCCTTCCGCCGCCGCCGCGGAGAGACGACCGTGCAGCAGATGCGACAGAAAACGCCGGAAAAAGCGTCCGGCCCGCAGGATCGTGTCCGTTCCGGTCAGCCCCCTTGAAAAAGAGAAGTGAGATAGTGCGCGCAGACCGCGTCGGCCTCGCCGTCCTCGCGCAGCGCGCCGTGGTCGAGCCAGAGAGCGCGGGAGCACATTTTGCGGATCTGCTCGACGGAGTGCGAGACGAACAGCACCGTCGTGCCGCCGCGGATCATGCTCATCATTTTCTCCTCGCTCTTGGCCTGAAAGGCCGCGTCGCCTACCGAGAGGATCTCGTCGACGATCAGGATCTCCGGCTCGACCTGCGTGGCGACGGAAAAGGCCAGGCGAGCGGTCATGCCGGAGGAGAAGTTCTGCACGGGCACCTCGAGGAAGCCGCGCAGCTCGGCAAAATCGACGATCGCGTCAAAGCGGCTGTCGAGAAAGGCGTGCGAATAGCCCATGATCGCTCCGTTGAGATAGATGTTCTCCCGCGCGGTCAGCTGCGGGTCGAAGCCCGCGCCGAGCTCGATCATCGGGCATACCGTCCCGCCGCAGCACACGCTGCCCTCCGTCGGCTTCATGACGCCCGCGACCAGCTTCAGGAGCGTGGATTTGCCCGCGCCGTTCGCACCGACGAGCCCCACGACCTCGCCGCGGCGTACGGAAAAGGAGACGCCGCGCAGCGCCCAGAAGTCGTCTGAGGCGCGCTTTTTCCCCCGCGGCGCGTCCACGAACCACTGCTTGAGGGAAAAGCCCCGCTCGATGCCGAGGTTGAAGCGCATGGAAACGCCCTTCGCCTCGACCATGATCTCATCGCTGTCTCTGTCCATCTCATCCTCCTCAGGCGTAATAGATAAAGCGGTCCTGCGTCCTTCGGAAGAAAGCGGCGCCGGCGAGGAGCACGATCAGCGAGGAGAGCGCGCAGAGCAGGAACTGCCGCGGCGCGGGCGTGGCGTGGAAGAGCACGATCGTGCGTGCGAAGGAGATGTACTGATACAGAGGATTGAGCTTCATCAGCGCGATCAGCGGCGCGCTGCCGATCACCGAAATGTCGTACATGATCGGCGTGAGATAGGTCCAGACCGTCAGCACGATGCCGTAGATATAGAACAGATCCCGCAGAAAGACCGACGCCGCGGAGAGCAGAAGCCCCATCCCCAGCGTAAAGACGAGCAGGCAGCCGTAGACGTAGGGCAGCAGAAGATGCTGCCAGCACAGACCGGTGCCCGTCAGCAGGATGACCGCGTAGAGGGGGATCAGCGTCAGGAGAAAGTTGATCCCGACGAAGAGGCACTTCGACAGCGGAAAGATATATTTCGGCATATAGACCTTGCCCAGCAGAGCGAAGTTGGCCACCACGCTGCTCATCGCGAGATTCGACGCTTCCGAGAAATAGTTGAAAAGCGTCAGGCCGATCATCAGATAGCTCAGATAGCTCACGCCCGGCACGGAGAAGCGAAAGACGTTCCGAAAGACCACGGCCATCACGCACATCATCAGCACGGGATAGAGCAGGCTCCACAGCATGCCGAGCGCCGAGCGCTTGTATTTCACCTTGAAATCACGCACGATCAGCTCGCGCAGCAGAAAGCCGTATTTCCCCGCGGCCCGGACGAGAGAATCTATCATCCGGCGGCTCTCCGCGCGCCGAGGAAGACGGAGACGTGATCGGCGATGCGCTCGCTCGCATGGCCGTCGCCGTAAGGAGAGGCGGCGCGCGCCATCTCCAGCCGCGCTTTCTCATCCGAGAGCAGGGTAAAGGCCGCACGGAAGATTTCCTCCTCCCGCGTGCCGACAAGGCGGACCGTGCCCGCATCGACGGCCTCGGGGCGCTCGGTCTCTTCGCGCAGAACGAGCACCGGTACGCCCAGCGCGGGGGCTTCCTCCTGCAGCCCGCCGGAGTCGGTCAGCACGAGGGCGCAGCGCGCCATAAGGTTGTGCATGTCCGTCAGATCGAGCGGATCAGTTAACATAATATTTGCTCGCGCGCGCAGGATCGGCAGTACGATCTCGCGTACCGCCGGGTTGGGGTGTACGGGGAAGATAAAGCGGGTATCGGGAAAAGCTGCGGCGAGCCGAAGCACGGCGCGGCAGATCGCCGCGAGCGCGCCGGAAAGATTCTCGCGCCGATGCGCCGTCAGCAGGACGCAGCGCCCCGCAGGGACCGCGCTTCCGGCGAGCGCGGGGCAGTGAAAAACGTAATCGGGGCGTACGGTGCGGCGCAGCGCGTCGATGACGGTGTTGCCGGTGACGAAGATATTCTCCCGTATCCCTTCGGAACGGAGGTTCTGCGCGTTTCGCTCCGTCGGGGCAAAGTGCAGCGAGGCGAGAACGGCGGTGAGACGGCGATTCATCTCCTCGGGAAAAGGGGAGTAGCGGTCTCCGCTGCGCAGCCCCGCCTCGACGTGGCCCACCGGGATCTGCCGATAGAAGGCGGCGAGCGCAGCGGCGCAGGAGGTGGAGGTGTCGCCGTGGACGAGCACGAGCGAGGGCCTTTCCTTCTCAAGAACGCCCTCCATCCCGCGCAGTACGCCGCAGAAAAGCTCGCCGAGGGTCTGACGCTCACGCATCAGGGCGAGATCGTAATCTGCCTTGATACCGAAGAACTCCGTCACGGTGTAAAGGAGCTCGCGGTGCTGCGACGTGAGACACACGCGGCTTTCGACGCCCTCCCGCCCGGCCAGCTCGCGGACAAGAGGGCACATTTTCACGGCCTCCGGGCGCGTGCCGAATACGCTTAAAACCTTCATGGCAAAACTTCCCAAAAAAAGATACGGGAAAAGTCTTCCCGTATCTGTAAAAAAGTATTCTGCTTTACGAACAAAAGTCAGGCGCCGTAGCCCATCGGGTTCTTCGACTGCCAGGCCCAGGTGTCGCGGCACATGTCCTCGAGCGTGTACTGCGCCTTCCAGCCGAGGAGACGCGCGCTCTTGTCCGGGCTGGAATAGACCGTCGCCAGGTCGCCGGGGCGGCGCGGCGCGATCTCATAGGGGATCTTCACGCCGGTCACGCGCTCGAAGGCCTTGACCATGTCCAGCACGCTGTAGCCCTGCCCGGTGCCGAGGTTGAACACGCTCTCTCCGCGGTGCGTCTGCATGTATTCGATGGCCGCGACGTGACCGCGGGCGAGATCGACCACATGGATATAGTCGCGGACGCCGGTGCCGTCCGGCGTGTCGTAATCGTCGCCAAAGACGCTCAGATGGTCGAGACGGCCGACCGCGACCTGCGCGATAAAGGGCATGAGATTGTTGGGGATGCCGCGCGGATCCTCGCCGATGAGACCGCTGCTGTGCGCGCCGATGGGGTTGAAATAGCGCAGGAGACTGACGGAAAAGTCCTCGACCGCCTTGGAGGTGTCGCGCAGGATCTGCTCGGACATGTATTTCGTCCAGCCGTAGGGGTTGGTGCACATGCCGGTGCGGGAGCTCTCGCGCAGAGGCATTTCGTTGTCGCCGGAATAGACCGTGGCGGAAGAGGAGAAGACGATGTTCTTCACGCCGTGATCGCGCATGGCCTCGCAGAGACGGACGGTGGAGAAGAGGTTGTTGTCGTAGTATTCCAAAGGCATGGCCACGGATTCGCCCACGGCCTTGAGCCCTGCGAAGTGGATCGCGCAGTCGATGTCGTGCTTTTCAAAGATGCGGTCCAGCGCCGCGCGGTCCCGCACGTCGTTTTCATAAAAAGCCACGTCCTTGCCCGTGATCTGCTCCACGCGCTCGATGGCCTTTGCGCTGGAGTTGACGAGATTGTCGATGACGATGACCTTGTGGCCTCGCTCGAGGAGCTCCACGCAGGTATGGCTTCCGATATAGCCGGCGCCGCCGGTGACGAGTACGTTCATGATGCTCTCCTTTAATCCAGTAATGATGCGGGATAGACGCCCTGCGCGCGCAGAGCGGCGACGGCCGCAATCACGTCGGGCAGATCCTCCTGATAGGTGATGCCGTGCCAGGTCTCGGCGCAGGGCAGTACGCGCACGCTGGCCCTGCCCTCCTGAATGAGGGCGTTGGCCACGCTCGGCAGGAAATACTCGGCCCTGAGCGGGTCCTTTTGCACCGCTTCGGCAAACCAGCGGGGGAAGCGCGCGACCAGCTCGTCGAGCATCCGGCGGCCGAAGGCCCAGCAGTTCATGCTGACGGGGCTGTCGCCGGAGAGGGGAAGATAGTGCTCGCCGTCCTCGGTGTAGGCCGCGTCCTCGCCGCGCTTTTCGATAAGTGTGCGCTCCACCACGTCGGTGAGAAAGCCGTCCGCCACGCGGCAGACGCCGCGCGCGACATAGCCGTTTTCCGTGACCGTGTTGCGCAGGAGATAGGCGACCATCGCGTGCTCGTTTTCGGAGCGCTCCTCCTTCAGGAAACCGTAGAGCGCGGAAAAGGCGCCCGGTCCGTAAAAGTCGTCGGCGTTGATAACGGCGAAGGGACCGTCCACGACGCCGGCGCAGCAGGCCACGGCGTGGCCCGTACCCCAGGGCTTTGCGCGCCCCTCGGGGACGGCGCAGCCCTCGGGCAGGCAGTCGAGCTGCTGGAAGACATATTTTACGTCAAAGTATTTCTCCATGCGTCTGCCCACGGCGGCCTTGAAGTCCGCTTCGATCTCGTGCTTGATGACGAAGACGACCTTGCGGAAGCCGGCGCGGTACGCGTCGAAGAGCGAAAAATCGATGATCGTATGGCCTTGCTGATCGACGGGCCTGATCTGCTTGAGACCGCCGAAGCGGCTGCCGATACCGGCGGATAAGATAACGAGTGTCGGTTCCATGTGTGTGGGATCCTCTTTTTGATCAAAGTTTCATGGCCTCGCGGCAGTAGAAGTTGAACATCCGCTCGCGCTCGAGCGTGGTGGAGTCCATGTGGCCGGGATAGACCTCAAAGTCGCCCTCGAGACTGCACAGCCGCTTGAGCGAGAGCATTTCGGCGTGCGGATCTCCGCCGTCGAGATCGACGCGGCCGCAGCTGCCGCGGAAGAGCGTGTCGCCGGTGAAGAGCGCTCTCTCACAGCGGATCGTGACGCCGCCCGGGGTATGGCCGGGGGTGGCGATGATCTCAAAGCGCAGGCCGGCCTCGTCGATGAGATCGCCGTCGTCATAGCTGATCCCGCCCTTCGGCAGGCGGTAGGGCAGATGGAAGGAGCGCCCGCCCGTGTCGTCGCGGCTGTTCATGTAGACCGTGGCGCCGGTCTCCCCGGCGACGGCGTCGGCCGCGCCGACATGGTCGAAATGCCCGTGCGTGAGCATGACCGCACGGCAGCGGAGCGCATGCTCCTCAAGATAATCGAGGATCGTGTTGCTCTCGTCGCCCGGATCGATCACGACGCACTCGCGCGTTTTCTCATTTGTGACGACGTAGCAGTTTTCCTCAAGCTGCCCGACGGGGATGGTCTTGATCTGCATTTTACAGCTCCTTTGTGTCGAGAAGGATGGTGACGGGGCCGTCGTTGACGGAGGAGACGAACATCTCCGCGCCGAACTCGCCCGTCTCCACCGTGAAGCCGCGCGCACGGCATTCGGAGATGACCAGCTCGTAGAGCGGGATCGCCTTGTCCGGCCGCGCCGCGCGGGAAAAGCCGGGACGGCGGGAACGGCAGTCGGCGAAGAGCGTGAACTGGCTGATGATCAGAAGCTTTTTCTCCGCGGGATCGGGCGCAAGGTTCATCTTTCCCGCCGCGTCCTCAAAGACGCGCAGCCCGCAGATCTTGTCCGCGATCTTCTTCGCCTCGGCCTCGGTGTCCTCCTCGTGTACGCCGAGCAGAACAAGAAATCCTTTTTCGATCGCGCCCGCCGTATGCCCGCCAATCTCAACGGAGGCGGAGAGGACGCGTGTGACGACAGCTCTCATGATGCAGATTCCTTTCTTTAATTGCCGTTGCGCACGACCTCTTTCACACCGGGGATGGAGGCGAGACGCGACATGACGTATTTCAGCTCGGAGAGGTTTTTGACCTCCATTGAAACGGCGGTGATGGCTGTGCCGGCGCTGTCGCGCGCGGAGAGCGTCCGCACCTTGGCGTTGAGCGAATTGAGCACCGTGGCGATGTCCATGACGAGGCCCGAGCGGTCCTTGGCGATGATCGTGATGCCCGTGACATAGCTGTCGGTGATGTGATCCGACCAGCTTACGCGGATCCAGCGGCCGTCGTTTTCGGGAGAGGCCACGCTGCTGCGGTAGTTCTCGCAGTCGCGCCGGTGGATGGACACGCCCTGACCGCGGGTGATGAAGCCCACGATGTCGTCGCCCGGGACGGGCGTACAGCAGCGGGAGAATTTGACCAGACAGTTGTCCAGCCCCGCGACGAGCACGCCGTGGATGGGCTTGCCGGTCTGCTTGGCGGCCTGCTGCTCGCGCCGCTCGGCGGCCTCGGTGAGCTTGTCGACGGTGGTTTTGCGGTCCGGCTTCTGCACGCGGGCGTATTCGTCCTTGAGACGGTTTGCCGCGCGGACGGCCGTGAGTCCGCCGTAGCCGATGGCGGCGTAGAGATCGTCGGCGTTCGAGTAGGAGAGCCTGCGCAAAATCGGGGACATGACCGCCTCGTCGGTCACGTCGTCGAGCGTAAGGCCGCTCTGCCGCAGCTCGTCCTCGAGCATTTCGCGGCCGCGGATGACGTTTTCCTCGCGCCGTTCGCGCTTGTACCACTGTTTGATCTTCGTGCGGGCGCTGCCGCTCTTGGCGATGTTCAGCCAGTCGCGGCTGGGGCCGGGGGCGGATTTCGAGGTGCGGATCTCGACGATGTCGCCGTTCTGCAGCACATAGTCAAAGGTGACGATCCTCCCGTTGACGCTGGCCGATACCATGTGGTTGCCGACGTCGGAGTGGATCATATACGCAAAGTCGATCGGCGTCGCCCCGGCGGGGAGGTTGATCACGTCGCCCTTGGGGGAGAAAACAAAGACCTCGTCGGCGAACATGTCGATCTTGAGATTGTGGAAAAAGTCCTGCGCGTCGGACTCCTGCTGGCTCTCAAGCAGGCGGCGCACCCAGGCGAAGCGGTCCTCGTCGCCGATGCGCAGCGAGGAAGCGTTTTCGCCCATTTTATACTTCCAGTGCGCCGCGATGCCGTATTCGGCAGTATGGTGCATCTCCCAGGTGCGGATCTGAACCTCGAAGGGGATGCCCTCGCTGCCGATGACGGTGGTGTGGACGCTCTGGTACATGTTGGGCTTGGGGGTGGAGATATAGTCCTTGAAGCGGCCCGGGACGGGCTTGAACATGTCGTGGATCACGCCGAGGACATTGTAGCAGTCGGGGATCGTGTCCACGATCACCCGGAAGGCGCAGAGGTCGAAAATGCCGTTGATGTCCAGCTTCTGCGCGTACATCTTGCGGTAGATGCTGTACACGTGCTTGATGCGGCTGTATACCGTCGCGTGGATGCCTTCTTCCTCGAGCCGGTGCAGGATCTTTTTCTCGACCGAGGACATGAAGGCCTCCAGCTGGGGCATCTTGCGCTCGAGCACGTCGGTGATCTCTTTATAGCCTGCGGGATCGAGATACTGCAGCGAGAGATCCTCCAACTCCCATTTGACGCGCTGGATACCGAGCCGGTGCGCGATGGGGGCGTAGATCTCCATCGTCTCGAGGGACTTCGAGCGCTGCTTCTCGGCCGACTGATAGGCCATCGTGCGCATGTTGTGCAGCCTGTCGGCGATCTTGATGAGGATCACGCGGATGTCCTTGGCCATGGCCATGAGCATCTTGCGGATGTTCTCCATCTGCTCGTCCTCGACGCTGGTATACTGCACGCGCGTGAGCTTGGTGACGCCCTCGACGATATCCGCCACGGCGGCGCCGAACTGGCGGGCGATGTCCGCGTGCGTCAGGGCGGTGTCCTCGATGATGTCGTGCAGCAGCGCGGCGACGATCGAGTCCTCGTCGAGACCCATGTCTACGGTGATGTCCGCCGCCGAGATACAGTGCGTCACATAGGGCGAGCGGCCGTCCTTGCGCAGCTGTCCCGCGTGCGCAGAGCGCGCCATCTCATAAGCCGCACGGACGCGCGCAAGATCCACGTTGTGACAGTTTCGGCGGATCTTTTCCTCCAGCGCTTCATACATCTCGTCCGGATCGAGGGGCGCAGGCGGTGTGTTCATTTTTTTCTCTTCGTCAGCCATGCCGGTCTCCTCGATTGGATTTCAGTTGGCGCATGATCGACGCGCCGTCCAGGTCTGCCTTGCCGTCTATCTGAGCCGCGGCGGCGCCGCGGATGCTTCCGTCCGGGGAAGAAAGCAGCCCCACCTCGCTCAGCACGGCCAGACACAGACAGAAGGTCTCCTCGGCCATACCGGGCGGCGAGAGCGCCAGGATCTCCTCCGTGCTCTCCGGGAGACGGAAGGGAGGCTGCGCGCACATGTGCCAGACGCGCACAAAATCGCTGCGCTCCGGGCAAAAGCCGGCGGCGGCCCAGAGAATGTCCCTCTCGCCGTTCAGGATGCGCTCGCAGAGCGCGCTCCCGTCGTGACGGCGGATCGCATTCACCATCAGCTGGACGGAAACGTGGCCGCGGAATTCGTTGATCTGCGGCGTAAAGGCGATGTCGACCAGATCGCCGCTGTGGATATCCAGCTCCCTCTCCGTGTGGGAGAAGAAGATGCCCTCGAAGCACTCGCGCCCGAGCCGCGCCCGGATGCGCAGATGCTTGCCGCCGCCGACGTCTCCCGCGCTCTCGAGCGGGACGGCGCAGAGGCACATCGTCGGCCGCGCGTTGGCGTTGCCGAAGGGCTCGAGCTCGTCGAGCGAGCGGACGTTGTCGATATCGAGCATCGCCGGATCGCAGATCAGCAGGTCGGGCTGTACCTCCGCCGTGGGGGCCGGTTTGTTCTCACGATAGTATTGCGCGAGCGCGGCGCGAAAATCCTCCAGCTTGTCGCTGCGTATATTCAGTCCCGCCGCCAGCGCGTGTCCGCCGAAACCGATCAGATGCTCCGAGCAGGCGCTGAGCGCGTCGAAGAGATTGAAGCCGCCGTAGCTGCGGCAGGAGCCCTTGCCGACCTCTCCGTTGAGACATACCATGATCGCCGGCAGGGAATACTGCTCGGCCAGGCGCGAGGCGGCGATGCCGATCACGCCCTGGTGCCACTTGTCGCTCGCCAGCACGATCGGCGCGTCGGGCTCGGCGGCGGCGAGCATAGCGTTGGCCTCGTCCCAGATGGAGGTCTCGATGCTCTGGCGCTTGCGGTTGAGATCGCAGAGCTCGACGGCGAGGGCCGTTGCCTCGGCCGGGTCGTCGGTCATCAGAAGCCGTGCCGCGACGGAGGGACAGTCCAGCCGCCCGGCGGCGTTTAGACGCGGCGCGAGCGTGAAGCCGACGACCGATGCGGTCAGCTTTTTCCCGTCGACGGAGGATTCGCGCAGCATGGCGGCGATGCCCGGGCGGGGATCGCGGCGGATCTTTTCGAGGCCCCGCCTGACCAGATAGCGGTTTTCCCCCACAAGAGGCATCACGTCGGCGATCGTGCCGATCGCGGCAAGATCGCAGTATCGTTCGACCATTTCGCGGCTCTGTCCTTCGCAGGCGCAGACCAGCTTGAGCGCGACGCCGACGCCCGCGAGCGAGTGGTTGGGATAAGGCTCGTCGGGACGCTTGCAGTCCACCACGGCGACCGCCTCCGGGAGCGGCCCTGCGCCGCACTCGTGGTGGTCGGTGATGATCATGTCCATACCGAGCGAGGAGGCGTAGAGAGCTTCTTCCCGGGCGGTGATGCCGCAGTCCACGGTGATGACCAGCGAGACGCCCTGCTCGTGCAGCGCGGCGACGGCGGCGTCGTTGAGGCCGTAACCTTCCTCGCTGCGGTCGGGGATATAGGGGATGCACGCGAGCCCCTTGGACCGCAGATAGTCCGTCAGCAGACAGGTGGAGGTGATGCCGTCTACGTCGTAATCGCCGTAGACCGCCGTCTTTTCTCCTGCTTCGACGGCGCGCCGCACGCGCTCGACGGCGCGGGGCATGTCCGTGAGCAGCATCGGGTCCTCCAGCAGTTCTTCCCCGCCGTGGAGCAGCCTGTCCATCTCCGCGCGCGTTTTCACGCCGCGCAGGGCGAGCACCGAGGCAAGCAGCGGCGTACAGCCGCCTTCGAGAAGCTCCGCCGGAACGAGCGGCCGCTCATAGGGGATCTTCCATTCCTTTCGCATCATAAGCAGCAACCTGTATTTCTATATTTTTATTAATAACTAATCATATCAAAATCTTCGCTTTTTTTCAATAGCGGCGGGGAAAGAAAAAAGCCCGGAACAGCATGTCCCGGGCGGGAATTCATTTGTTGTAGTCCGCGCGGCTGCGCATGCCGGTCGCGTCGGGGATCAGAGCGTGAGCAAGCGCTTCTTCCGGCGTGGCGCACAGGGAGATCATGCCCGGCATGCTCGGTCCGGCAAAGCCCCCTTCGACCATGTCCAGCAGCAGGGCGTGGAGCGCATCGAAATAGCCCAGCGTGTTGAGCAGCACGATCGCCTTCCCCTGCACGCCGAGCTGCTTGAGCGTCAGCGTCTCGAAAAATTCGTCCATCGTGCCCGTGCCGCCCGGCAGAACGATGAAGGCCTCGGCGAGCGAGCGCATCAGTTCCTTGCGTGCTGCCATCGTGTCGGTGAAAACGAGCTCGCCGAAGTCGCGGCGCAGGAAGTCGCCCTCGTCGAACATGCGGGGCGCAACGCCGATCGCCGTGCCTCCGCCGCTCTTCACGCCGTCGGCGCAGGCGCGCATCAGCCCGTCGTTCCCGCCTCCGTACACGAGCGTGTGGCCGCCGGCGGCCATCAGCTCGCCGAGACGGCGGGCCGCGTCGAAATATTCCTTTGCCAGCGTTTCGCTCGAAGCGCCGAAAACACAGATCTTCATGTCTCTCTCCCTCGCTGTTCCTTCACATCGACATTGTAAAGCGTCGCCCGGCCCTTGTCAACGGCCCCGTTTTCCCTTGCAAAGCGCCGGCGAATGCTGTAAAATCAAAAGACGGTGAGTTATATGAAAAAGAAGCTCCTCTCCGCGCTGCTCGCGCTGGGGCTGCTCCTCTCCCTGACCGCCTGCGGAGCGGGAAGAGACACGGCTGCGCCGGAGGGACAATCGAATAAAGCTCTCACGGTCGTTGCGACGCTGTTCCCGGCCTATGATTTCGCGCGGGAGCTGTGCGGCGGGCGCTGCGAGATCGTGCTGCTCGTCCCGCCCGGCGCGGAGACGCACAGCTACGAACCCACGCCGCAGGACCTCGTGCGCATCGAAAGCTGCGATCTGCTGATCTGCAACGGAGGCGAGTCCGAGGCCTGGCTCGATACGCTGCTGGACGGCGCGGCGGGAAAGTTCGGCATGCTGAGGATGCTCGACTGCGTGGACGCGATCGAGGAAGAGCGCAAGGAGGGCATGCAGCGCGTCCATGAGGAAGAGGGCGAAGAGGACGGGCCGGAGTACGACGAGCACGTATGGACCTCGCCGCGCAACGCCGCAGCCATCTGCCGCGCGATCCGGGACGAGCTCTGCGCGCTCGACGGCGCGGGAGCGGAGACCTACAGGCTCAACTGCGAGCGCTACTGTGAAAAGCTCGACGAGCTCGACGCGGCCTTCCGCAGCATCATTAGGGAGGCGCGCGGAAGCTGTCTGATCTTTGCCGACCGCTTCCCCGCACGCTATTTCGTCGAGGAATACGGCCTGGATTACTTCGCGGCCTTTCCCGGCTGCGCCGACGACACCGAGCCCTCCGCACGCACGGTCGCCTTTCTGATCGACCGTGTGCGCGCCGAGGGAACGCCGGCCGTGCTGTATATCGAGTATTCCGACCAGAAAATGGCGGACGTGATCTGCGAGGAGACCGGCTGCCGGAAGCGGCTGTTCCATACCTGTCATACCGTGAGCGCCGACGATCTGAAAAACGGCGCGAACTATCTCGACCTGATGTGGGCCAACACCGAAAGCGTAAAGGAGGCGCTGGGCTGATGGCGATCCTGACATGTGAAAACGCCTCGTTCTCCTATGACGGCAGAACGGTGCTCGAGGGCGTCGATTTTGCGCTCAGGGCCGGGGATTATCTCTGCGTCGTGGGTGAAAACGGATCGGGCAAATCCACGCTGATCCGCGGCCTGCTCTCGCTCAAGGCGCCCGCCTCCGGCAGGATCACGCTCGGCGACGGTCTCAAACGCAGCGAGATCGGCTATCTTCCGCAGCAGACGGAGATCCAGCGCGACTTTCCCGCCAGCGTGTGGGAGGTCGTGCTCTCGGGCTGCCTCAACTCGCTGGACGGAAGGCTTTTTTACGGCGCGGAGGACAGACGCCGCGCGGAGGAAAACCTCGAACGCATGGGTATCGAGGACCTCAAAAACGCCGGCTATCAGGAGCTCTCCGGCGGACAGCAGCAGCGTGTGCTGCTCGCCCGCGCCCTGTGCGCGACGAAAAAGCTGCTCCTGCTCGACGAGCCGGTGACCGGGCTCGACCCGGTGGCGGCGGGGGAGATGTACAATCTCATCAAGCTCGTCAATCTCTGCGACGGCATCTCCGTGATCATGGTCACGCACGATATCCACGAGGCCGTGCGCTACGCCACGCATATCCTCCATCTCGGCCGCCGCCAGCTCTTCTTCGGCACGGCGGCGGAATACCGGCGCAGCGCCATCGGACGGCGCTTTCTGGGGGGGAGCGGGATATGAGTATGCTGAGCATGTTCTCCTACCACTTTATCCAGCGCGCGCTCGTCGTCGGCGTGCTGGTCAGTCTGTGCGCGGCGCTGCTGGGCGTGTCACTGGTCCTGAAGCGCTATTCGATGATCGGCGACGGACTCTCGCACGTGGGCTTCGGCGCGCTGGCCGTCGCCTCGGCCTTCCATCTCGCGCCGCTGGGCGTGGCGGTGCCCGTGGTGATGCTTGCGGCGGTGCTGCTGCTTCGTCTGCGCGGCAGCGGCCGTGTCAAGGGCGACGCCGCCATCGCAATCATCTCCTCGAGCGCGCTGGCGATCGGCGTAATCGTGGTGTCCGTCACAAGCGGAATGAACACCGAGGTGTCGAGCTATCTCTTCGGCAGCATCCTCTCGCTCAGCCGCGGCGACGCGGTGCTGAGCGTGATCCTCTCGCTGGCGGTGCTCGCGCTCTTTTGCCTGTTCTATCCGCGCATTTTCGCCGTCACCTTCGACGAGACCTTTGCCCGCGCCACAGGCACGCGCGCCGAGCTGTACAACACGCTGCTCGCCGTGCTGACGGCGGTGACGGTGGTGCTCGGCATGCGCATGATGGGCGCGCTGCTGATCTCAAGCCTGATCATCTTCCCCGCGCTCTCGGCCATGAAGCTGTGCCGCAGCTTCCGCAGCGTGATCCTGTGTGCGGCGCTGCTTTCCGTGCTCTGCTTCGTGTTCGGGATGATCGCCTCCTACGCCTTTGAAACGCCCAGCGGCGCGAGCGTCGTCGCGGCGGAGCTTATCGCCTTCGCGCTCTGCTCTCTCTTCGGACGGAAGGGCTGAGACGGGCGCTCCATAACCGGGCCGGAACAGCTGTTCCGGCCCGGTTATTATAATTATATTCATAAATTTGCTGAATTATCTGTTAATAATGAATAAAAACGAAAAATATCGAAATAAAAGAGAATAAAAACACAAAAATCACTTGACAGGCGAGCACACTTGTGCTATTCTCACAAACGTCAAGTAGTTTTCTTATGGCATCTGACGAAAGTGAGGTTGAAAAGGATGAAAAAGATGAAGAGCTATTTGTGCATGCTGCTGTGCCTCGCAATGCTTTTGGCTCTGGCGGCCTGCGGAAGCAATCCCGAGAAGAATCTGTCCGCCGCGTACGACAAATACCTGTCTCAGTTCAGCTCAAGCGGCAGCAACGGCACGCTGACGGTGGCCATGTCTCCCGACTTCGCGCCGATGGAATTCTATGACGTGGCGAAGAGCGGCGACGCCGCGATCGTCGGCTTTGACGTGCTGCTGGCCAATTATCTGGCACAGGAGCTGGATATGAAGCTGGTCATCAAGCCGATGTCCTTCGACGCCTGCCAGGCGGCCGTTCAGACCGGGAACGCCGACATCGGCATCTCCGGCTTCTCCTGGACCTATGAACGCGGACAGAACTACGCGATCTCCGATTTCTATGTCGCCGGCGACAACGAGACCGAGCAGTCCATCATCTGCCTGAAGGAGAACGAGGGCAAGTTCACCAAGGCCGAGGATTTCATCGGCAGCAAGATCGGCTATCAGGGCGCCTCGCTCCAGCAGGTGCTGGTCGAGGAGACCTTCGGGGATATGGATGTTGATATCAGCCTGGTGTATGTTGATCTGGGCACGGCCGTCGAGGCGCTGAAGGCCAAACAGGTCGACTTCCTGGCCGTCGCACACGGCAACGGAGAATCCATCATCGCCAATGCAAACGGCGAGATCGCTTTTACAGGTTTTGACTTTGTGGTCGACGACATGTACAAAAACAACGTCTGCCTGATCAACAAGGACAATACGGCTCTGCTCGAGAAGGTCAACGCCGCGCTGGGCAAGGCGATGGCGAACGATCTGTACAGCGGCTGGTATGACGCCTGCAAGGTCTATGCCGGCGTCTCCACGCTCGACGAGCTCGGCTTTGACGACAACGGCAACAAGATCACCGAATGATCCCGTCACCGCTCGGCAAATAACGCACAGGAGAGTATCCCTTCATGGTTTTTCTCACGAACGTCGCCAATATCATGGCGAAATACTGGCAGGTATTCCTGCTGCAGGGCATTGGCTACACGCTGCTGCTGTCGGTCATAGCCGTGGCCGGCGGCGCGTTCTTCGGCTCGCTGCTGGCGCTGGCGAAGCGCTCCGGGCTGAAGGTCCTCAAGGCCGCCGTGGCGGTATTCGTCGAGGTCATCAGGGGAACGCCCGTGCTCCTTCAGCTCTATATCGGCGTGTTCGTGTTCCCCATGATCATCCCGAAGCTCTCCTCGCTCCCGTACATCTATTCCGTGTCGATCGTCCTGATCCTCAATTCCAGCGCCTACGTCTCCGAGATCATCCGTTCCGGCATCGAGGCGGTGGATCCGGGCCAGATGGAGGCGGCCCGCTCGCTGGGGCTGACGCAGCACACGGCGATGCTGTCCATCGTCCTCCCGCAGGCGATCAAGAATATCCTTCCGGCCCTGGGCAACGAATTCATCACGGTCGTCAAGGAGACCTCCCTCGCCTCCACCTTCTTTGTCGGAGAGCTGATGACGGCCTATCTGAAGGTGAAGGGCAATACCTATCTGACGATGGAATGTCTGGCGATCGTCGGCGTCCTGTATTTCGCGCTGACCTTTATCCTCTCCAAGCTGCTCAAGTCCATGGAAAGGAGGATGAAAGCCCGTGCTTGACATCAAGAACATCTACAAGAACTTCGATGGGCTGCAGGTCCTCAAGGGTGTGTCCACCCACGTGGAAAAGGGAGAAGTGGTCGTGATCATCGGCGTGTCCGGCTCGGGGAAATCCACGCTGCTGCGCTGCATGAACCTGCTCGAGGAGCCGACCTTCGGCGAGGTGTGGATGGAGGGAAGGCTGATGACGCCGCCCGACCCCTATCTGCACCGGGACGTGATCCGCGCCTCCAACACCTATAAAAAGCTGCTGAGCGAGGGGCTCGACGACGAAGCCGCGATCAGGAAGATCAAGGACGAGGATCTGCTCAAGGAAAAGCACCCGAAAGCGGAAGGGGCGGAATACGCTTCGCTGCTGAAAAAGATTTCAGAAGAAAACGGGATCGACATCAACCTCGGCCGCCAGAAGATGGGTATGGTCTTTCAGAACTTCAACCTGTTCAACAACAAGACGGTGCTGGAAAACATCACCCTGGCCCCGATCAAGATCGGGAAACAGCGGCTCAGGGACGCGAAGAAGCGCGGCGAGAACACAGAAAAAACGAACGACGACGTGATCAGGGCGGCGAACGAAAAGGCCATGAAGCTGCTCGAGCGCATCGGCCTGCAGGATAAAGCCGGCGTCTATCCCTCGACGCTCTCGGGCGGGCAGCGCCAGCGTGTCGCGATCATCCGCGCGCTGGCCATGGAGCCGGATGTCATGCTCTTCGACGAGCCGACGTCGGCCCTCGACCCCGAGATGGTGGGCGAGGTGCTCGACCTGATCCGCGACCTGGTCAGGGACGGGATGACCTCCGTAATCGTCACGCATGAGATGGGCTTTGCCAGAGAGGTGGCCGACAGGGTCATCTTCATGCACGACGGCGTGATCGCGGAAGAGGGAACGCCCGAGGAAGTGTTCAGCCACCCGAAAAACCCGCGCTGCAGGGACTTCCTCAGCAAGGTTTTGTATTGAAGCGTGCGAGCGGAGGCGGAAGCTATCTCCCGATAGCTTCCGTCTCCGCTCCGTAAAGGAAGAGGTGTCGTGATGAACGAGATGAAGAAAGCCGCCCTCGCCCTGATCGACGAGGACGCGGCGCTGTATGAGCATATCGCGGACCGGATCTGGGAAAACCCGGAGCTGTCGCTGAAAGAGTACAAGGCCGCGGCGCTCTACTGCGAGACGCTGCGCTCGCTCGGCTTCGAGGTGACGGAAAAACTCTGCGGGATCGATACGGCCTTCTGCGGCTCCTTCGGCAGCGGCGCGCCGGTGATCGGCATTCTGGGCGAGTTCGACGCCCTTTCCTCGCTGAGCCAGGCGGCGGGAGCGACGGTTCCCGCGCCGCTCGTGCCCGGAGGGGCGGGCCACGGCTGCGGGCACAATCTGCTCGGCGCGGGCTCGCTCGCGGCGGCCGCGGCCGTGAAGGCTTATCTTGAAAAAAGCGGCAGGAGCGGCACGGTGATCTTCTTCGGCTGCCCCGGCGAGGAGGGCGGCAGCGGCAAGGCCTATCTGGCCCGCGAGGGACTGTGGAAGCGGCTCGACGCCGCGCTGAGCTGGCATCCGGGCGACGTCAACCAGGTCGAGACCGGGACGAACAATTCCAGCATCCAGGTGCTGTACAGGTTTTCCGGCCGCGCGGCGCACGCTGCGGGCGACCCCTACAACGGCCGCAGCGCGCTCGACGCGGTGGAGCTGATGAACATAGGCGTGCAGTTCCTGCGCGAGCACATGACCGACGACTGCCGCATCCACTACGCGATCACCGACGCGGGCGGCGTCTCGCCCAACGTCGTGCAGGCCAATGCCGCGGTGCTCTATATGGTGCGCGCGAACAAGGTGGCGGATTCCGTGCTTTTGCAGAAGCGCGTGGACGACGTCGCCCGGGGCGCGGCGCTGATGACCGGCACGAGCTTCGAGCGCGTGTTCATCGACGGCACGGCGGAGCTGCTGCCGAATTTTACGCTGGAGGAGCTGCTCTACCGCAGCATGGCCGAGCTCGGCGTACCGACATACACGGACGAGGAGAAGGCCTTCGCCGCAGAGCTGAAAAAGAGCTTTCCGCCCGCGCGGGGACTGCCCGGCACCGGCGCCCGTGCCGACGCCGCGATCGCGGAGCGGGTGCGCGTCCTGACACAGAACGGCGAAAAGCCCATCAACGACTTTCTCATGCCGCCGTATCACGGCACGGTTTTCACGCCGGGCAGCACGGACGTGGGCGACGTCAGCTGGCTGACGCCGACGGCGCAGATCAACACGGCCGCATGGCCTTCGGGCATCCCCGGCCACTCCTGGCAGGTCGTCGCCTGCGGCAAAAGCAGCATGGCGCACAAGGCCATGCGCTATGCGGCCGGGGTGCTGGCCTCCGCCGCGATCGAGCTGCTGGAGGACGAGAGCCTCCTTGCTAAGGCGAAGGAGGAATTCGCCGTACGCTCCGCCTCCGGCTACGTCTGCCCGATCGAGGATGGCGCCGTCCCCGTCGCGCTGTGAATACGAACGCGCGTTTCCGCAAAGAATAACCGCAGGTCTTTCGGACCTGCGGTTTCTTTCTCCCTGATTTAGCACTCCAACCATTAAAGTGCTAATGTTAACAGTTTGTTCATATATAAGCGTATATTTGTTCAAAAATGATTGGTATTTTATATACAGAAACAGACGAGAGAAATAAATCTCCCGGCCGAAAATACCAAGCGTATGGATTTAGGAGGTAAGTATCATGTTTGAAATCGTTCCGTTTGATCGTCATATCCGTCATCTCGCCGCCATGGATCCCTTCCGTGAGTTCGACGAGCTCGAGCGCAGCTTCTTCGGTAACCAGAGAAGCATGGTCTCGGCCTTCCGCACCGACGTGGTCGACACCGGCGACGCCTTCAAGCTGGAGGCGGAGCTGCCCGGCTTTGATAAGGAAGACATCCAGGTCGACGTCGAAAACGATTGCCTGACCATCAGCGCCGAGCACAAGAGCGAAAAGAAAGAGGAGAACGAAAAGAAGAACTTCGTCAAGCGCGAGCGCTTCTACGGCTCCTACACCCGCAGCTTCGACGTCTCCGGCATCAACGTCGACGGCATCGAGGCCAAGTACGAAAACGGCATCCTCACGCTGACCATGCCGAAGAAGGCGGCCGAGATCCCCGCCAGCCGCAAGCTCGAAATCAAGTAAGGCGCCGCAAAAAAACGTCCGATGCGAACGCATCGGACGTTTTTTATGCTTTCTTTTTCAGGAGCCGCGGCTTCCAGTAGTCGTCCCAGTAGACGAGCAGCTCGGCGAGCAGGCTGACGGGCAGGGCCGCAAAGATGTCGAGCACCGAATGCTGCTTGACAAAGGCCGTGGCGAGGCAGATCAGCACGACCACGACGCCGAGAGCCCATTTCCAGCCCTTCCCCAGCTCCGGTTTCTTCAGCGCCACCGACAGGATGCCCATCGAATAGGCCACGTGCAGCGAGGGAAACACGCCCGTGGAGGTGTCGAAGGAGTAGATAAAGGCCATCAGGCGCGTGAGAAAATTGTCGCGCGCGAAAACCTCGGGCCGCAGATCCTGCCGCGAGGGATAGAGGATATAGACCGTCATGGCGATGAACTGCGTGATGAAAATAAACTTGGAAAGTCTGGTCAGGCTGTCAAGGTCGTAGAGGAGCGTATAGATCAGCGAGCCGAAGACAAGCAGATACCAAAAGACGTAAAAGACGGCGAAATACTCGCAAAAAGGGATCAGATCGTCGAGCGCGGAGTGGATGGGATGGCAGATTTCCACCGGAATCAGGTTTTCGGTGAGAAAATAGAAGCTGAAATAGAACAGCCATCCGAGGAGCGGGAGCTTCATATGGGCAAACTCCGGCGTATTGAGCCGGGAAAAGCGGAAACGGCGGTAATCAACGACGGGTGTCTTCATGACGATAATCCTCGATGGGTTTGTTTTTCGGATAGAGGCGCCGGGATATGTTCCGGTAGGGAACGACGGTATGCTCCGGCAGAGAGGCGGCCAGCGCGGTGATCGCGTCGATAAGAGCATCGCACAGCCGTGTGCGTTCCTGCTCGATCGGGCGGGCGGGATCGAAGGCGATCGGCTCGCCGATAACGGTCTTGTGCAGCGCGGGGGCGTTGTAAACAGGGACGAAGGAGAGCGCCCTGCCGGTCTTTTTGTAATAAAAGCGCGCGAGGTCGATGAACTTGTCCTGAAATGCGTAGAGGACGTTGTTCCGGCGCTCGTTCTTTTCCGGAAAGATGAGCACGCTTCCGCCCTGCTGCAGGATCTCGATCGAGCGGCGGAAGGTCGTGATCAGGCGCGTGTCGTGATAAACGGGGATCGTGCGGGCGTTGTTGAACAGCAGCACCGAGAGCGGCGTGATCAGAAAAGCGAGCAGACGGTAGAAGGGGCGGCACCAACGCGGCTTGAAGGACCAGAAATCGGCGTAGGCGTAGCGCGGCACTTCCTTCCAGTGCATCATCTCGCCGGCACACCAGATCACGGGCCTGCCGGGGAAGTACAGCTCGCCGATGATCGGGCCGTTCATCTGCGTATGGTTGCCCACAAATACGCAGGGCTCGTCCGGCAGTCTTTCCGTCCCGACAAATTCCGGCCTGCGGTAAAACAGGCGGATAAGCGCGCAGATGAACAAAAACAGAATATTGCGTTTTTTCTTCTCCTGCATGTCTCTCTGCCTCATTAGTCAGTTAAATGTTCCGGACCCTGCAATAATATACCAGCGTCCCGCGGCAAATTCAACCGATAAAAGGGGGAGAACTGTCCAAATTCACAGCTTGTTCACGACTTCATGCATGAAAAACGAGCCGGGGGTTTTCTCTCCCGGCCCGTTCCTTCTTCGCGCTTATTCCACGGTATTGCGCAGCTCGCCGATGCCCTCGATCGAGCAGACGATCTCGTCGCCCGGCTGCAGAAAGCGTCCGTCCTCCGCGCCCATGAGCACGCCCCTGGGCGTGCCGGTGGCGATGATCGTGCCGGCGCGCAGCACGAAGCCCTGCGACAGGACGCTGACGATCTCATCGATCGAATGGATCAGACGGTCGGTCACGCTGTCCTGCATCAGCCTGCCGTTGAGCGTCGTCCGGATGCGCTGGGCGGGCGGATAAGGCAGCTCGTCCGCGGTCACGATGCAGGGACCCATCGGGCAGAAGCCTTCGAGACTCTTGCCGAAGTGCCATTGCTTGTGGCGGGTCTGCACCTCGCGGGCGGTGACGTCGTTGAGGATCGTATAGCCGAAGATATAGTCCCTTGCCTCCGCCTCGGAGACATGGTCGGCGTCGCGGCCGATGATAAGGGCCAGCTCGTTTTCATAGTCGAGCTGCGCCGTGAGATCGCGGTGGGCCGGGATCGGCGCGCCGCTGCCCTGCGAGTAATTCACGCGCTTGGAAAAGAAGATCGGCGCGGCGAGCTCAAGGCCGAAGGCTCCCTTGGAGAAACCGGAGGCCTCCTGCGCGTGCGCGGCGTAGTTCAGCCCCAGACACAGCACATCCTGCATGGGGCGCGGGATGGGGGAGAGCAGCCTTAACTCGCCGAGCGGGAGCTCCCCGCCCTCCGCGGCGGCCATGGCGGCGCGCTCGAGAGGGGTGGAGCGGCGGATCAGATCGTTCATGTCGGCGAAAGAAAAACCGGCCTCGCGCAGGGGCAGCACGCGCTCTCCGCGCAGCAGGCCGAGCTCCTCTTCCGCGGAGCCGTTTCGGATAAAGGTGACGAGCTTCATGTGGATCACTCCGTTTCGTTTGTTCTGTGTGTCCGCCGCCTTGCGGGCGTTTATCCCGCGGCGTTCTCAGACCAGTAGATCTGCGGAGGAAGAGGGGCGCTGCGCTGGTGCAGCGGCCTGTCGTCGGTGATCTGCCACTCCGTGACGAAGATATGGCGCCAGCCATTCGCGCAGGTATACATACACAGCCGGTCTTCCCCGCGCATAAACAGCGACTCGCCGTCCGCGTCGAGCACGTCCGTTTCGATATTGCTGCCATAGCCGGTCGAGACGCAGACGTAATGGTGTTCTTTCCCGTTCTTGTAGATCGTGCATACGTCGCCCGGCCTGACCCCGAACAGCACGGAAAAGTCCTGGTTCACGTGGTCGCCGATGACGCCGTTGAGATCGCCCGGATACTCCATCCAGCAGGCGCTGTCCTCTGCGTCCGCCGTGGCCTGTGCGTCCTCGCCGGGGAGATTCAGCGCCACATTGATCCCGACCGATGGGATCACCAGCCGCCCGGCCGTACCTTCGATCCCGAAAGGCGTTTCCGCAAGCGGACGCGACCTGACGCTCCGCAGCCTGCTGCACGGCTCCTTGCCGATGAGCACGCTCGTCTCGCCTTTGTGCTGTGCCGGAACGGCCGTGCTCTCATCATGTGCGCCGCACAGCGCTTCGGTCATTCTTTCGCTGCAGACGACGGAGATCGGCGCGAGCGCCTCATGAAGCGGGAGCTCGGCATCCATGACGCCGCAGCCGGCAAGAGAGACGGCCGCGATCAACAGAGAAAAGATGCTCATTTCCGCCCGGCAAAGGATCGGATGCCGCGGCCTGCGTCCCGTATTCGTCATCTTCCGCACATCCTCTCTGCCGAAATCCCGCCGTTCTTTGATACTATGATTATATGCTGTGTTTACGATACAGACAAGAGGGGAAAAGGATGAAAGACCGCCCGCGGGCGTTTTTTCTGATCCGGCGCAGGGATTCAAACCATCGAACCTCACGGACGCGAACCCTGCGCTCTCCCGCGCGGACCGGAAATATTGTTTTCGTCCCAGAAAAAAACCACAAAAACCAAGAAAAACAAAAAGAAAGGAACAAATGAGATGAATTTGTTTTCTCCTGTTCGGCGCGCAGTATGAGAGGGTGTTTTCTCAATCTCTGTGTGCAGGGTAGTATCTCACGTGCCCCATCACCGGGGTACATCCGAAATAGTCTATCCTTTATCTGTATGTATTCCAAAGGTAGTGATCGAGCTTTCTATGCCGGAAAGGAATGTTGATCCCGTTTGCGTCAAGCAGATCGTCGATGCACTTTTTATATGCTATGTAGTCATAGCTCTGCCGCCATGCTTCAATCGTCGTCTTTTTCAGCCCGGCGACATACTTCGGGAGCGCGTCTTTTACTACTCGATCATAAATCACATAGTCGTCCAGCCCATATACATCAACAGCATGGAATGTGCAGTATTTGGAGGCAAAAGAAAACAGATTGATATTTCCGTTATTCTTGGCAATCAGAGTCACCAGCGCGGGATCACCTTGCCGAAGGCGCTCGTCGAAGTCATTTATTCCGACAATGAAATTGATTTTCTTTTTCCACAGGAAGTCGGCAAGAGAGCAATAGTAGTTGACCCATTCTTCGGGGTCAGACTCGTCTTTGTGTCCCTGCGAGACACAAAGCTCTGCCCCCCTTGTGCTCATGGGAAACATTGGACGGTGGGTGGTCGCAGGGAGGGCGCTCCTCACGTTGTCCCGATCATGTCCATCTGGCTGACGATGCGAAACACCGTAAAGCCACTGCTGAGTTTATCGCTGACATACTCCGTATAGACATAGAACACCTGCCCGTCAAATTCCACCCGATACTGTGCAGTCTCAACGGTGCGGGATTGCGTGCCGACCTGTTTTGTCACATTGTATTTTTCTAAGCTCAGGGTATAGCCTTCGGTAATGGGAAAATACTCCTGGATTTGCTGAAACGTCTTCCGGTAGTTCTCCTCGTCTGTTACCCCGGGATATAAAAGCGCGAAGGAGCCCTCCACATCTCCGGTCACATCACAATCCAGCATGGCGCGAACGCGCTGCTCCATGGCATCAGTGTCGATACCGGCGCAGCCCGCCAGAGAAAATGCCAAGACCAGCAGCAGAAGCGCCGCGGTCACACGAATCCCGAGCTTTTGATTTCTAATCATAATGTCTCCTCTTTCCGTCGTTTTTTCTGCTTCTCCATCAGCCACACTGAGCACAGGAGGGCAGTTCTCTGCGCTCACTCTCGCACCTTCTATTTATAGAACGTTTGTGCGACATAAAGGTTTCAAGCTTGCCAATAAATAGAATCATCTGCAGTGTTCTACATGTGGCAGTTACCAAGACTCCGGAGAATATTGTGCCGAAACCTTTTCTCGACTCGCTTTCCTATCCAAAAGGCTGATTTTACGCCTTCTTTACGAATATAATAGCATAAAATTGGAAATCTGTATATGCAATGTAAAAAAAGGCGCACCAGGTCATTCAATTGTTTTATGGGTCTGCAATAAAAGCATACCTATCTGTTTTGGGGATTCTTAGGCTGAAGAATTTCGTCCCGCAGTTCAAGATGCTGCTGTTCCAGAGCTTTCCATTGTCGGTCAAGCTCAACAAACGCCTGATAGGCCTGCCTCATCTCAGCGGAATCATAGGGGACTCCATCTGCAACCAACTGCCGCAACCGTTCCCGCGCAGCCTCCAAGTCCACCCCTATGCTGTACAATCTGGCTGCAGAGGCTAACAGTAAATCTTTTCTGTAGTCCACATTCATGCCCCACCTTTATTATTTTCTTTAATTGTCCTATTACAGGACAATAAATCTTGATATGTAGTTTACGCTTATCTTTGTCCTGAGTCAAGACAAAGAGGTGTGCAATCATGGCGAGAATCATTGATGGGAAAGACCAGAATATGGTGGGGGATAAGGTTCGGAAATTGCGTATAGAGCAGAAGATGAGTCAACAAATGCTCTCGGATCGGCTGGAGACGCTTGCAATTTACATTTGCCGCGGCTCTATCTCCCGCATCGAAGACAAGCAACGTACCGTGACGGATATTGAACTGTATGGCCTTGCAAGAGTGCTTGGTGTTTCGATTGTAGAGTTGTTTGAGGAATAAGGTTACTGGCACTCTTTATGAGAGTTTTATTTCTTAGTTTTTTGAAAAAGTTGTTTTAGGCTCATTTTTTGATATATAGAACGGCGGGATGCTGCAATCAATATAGCATCCCGCCCTGTTGCATCTTATTCCCGTTCATCCAGTGGTCGATAATCCGTTAACCGCCTCAGATAATCCTCCACATCGCCGTTCAGGATCAGATCGGCATAGGCGAGGGGATCATTGTAAATCAGATAGTCCAACTCTGATTGCTCATACATGTTCCGGGCAACTTCGTTCTCTACGGCGATGCAATCAATTGAGAGCACCGTCCCGTCCGCGTACTTCAGTTCAACACAGGCTGTGTCCATGTTGAATTCACAAGATAACAGTTTCTTCATGATGATTTCCTCCATATCTTTATTTTGATTTGCGCTTACCGTGTTTGCGGCTGGATTGGAAATCATCAATGATAAAGCAAAATCCGAACCCATCTCCGATTGAGAAGATGTGGTTCGGATTATCTTGCTTTGGTGGACTTGAAGGGGATCGAACCCTCGAACCTCACGGATGCGAACCGTGCGCTCTCCCGCGCGTGTCACATCCTGTCGAAAAATGGAGAAACCGTCGTCATCAAAAAGATAAAAATGAAAGGAAAAGATGGAGATTTGTTTCCCCTGTCCGATTCAGTATTATTTCAAGGTATATTGACGGTTTTTCCATTATCATGTAGAATAACAGCTGCCCGAAAGGGTAGAGCGTTGCCAACAATACGGTAGGCGGACCCGCTACACCACCCGAAAGGGGGTGTTGCCATGCCGATTACATTGACGTTTCATTTTCTGAATGTCACTGTGACGATCACGGTAAAAAGCAGGCGCCGCCACTCGGCCAAGTGACGGCGTCTTATGCTTACGTATAAGATAACTCATTAGGGCGGGGCCGTTTACCGGCAACGCTCTTTTACAATCTCATTATAGACATTAGACGAGGATTTGTCAATCATATACTGAAATCAAATCATTTCATTGTTAGAGCTATCCCTGCAATCGTATAATTGTTAATCTTGGATATCACGGATAGAAAGGCTACTTTTTGCTTTTCTCTAAATTCAAAAAAGACGTGATGGGGTTGTCAACGGGACTTTCATCATTTAACAATTGACGCGCTTGGGCAGATACCGTTGCCCGATAGCTTTCGATTTGAGGGACAAATGAGTAAATACTGCTGTCGTCAATTTTAATCGTCCTAAAACTGTGAATGTCAAAAGGAATGGTATCACGGCTACGGATTAGATGTATAACCGGCTTTCCCAAAGAATGCCTTAGAGATAATTCATAGAACACATTTGGATTATGGAAAGACAAATCTGCAACTACCAGTTTAGATTTAAACAAGTGTTCTATGATTTGAGAGCTAATCATTCCAGCAGAATTAATCGTATCAGAACGCACAACTTTCAAGCCCAACTCATTTACAGCAGGTTCTACAATGCTTCCCATAAATAGATCGGCATGTTGACGTTGTTCTGAACCTTCTTCTCCTATTGGGGTAATGTAAAAACAAGTATGATCCCAGTCATCTGAACATGAATCAACAGAAGTGTCTTTTGGAGTGAGGGGATTATTGGTAATGGATTCTTCGTGGACAGAGGCACTCACGTTAGAAGGCGAGGACGAGTAAGTATCTTCAAGGAGATGCTCGATCGAAATAATCCGCTCAGTTCCAGACATAATCTTGATTAAACCGATATACTTTGCGTTTACTAAGAACAAATCAACGCACCTTTGCTGGTTATCTTTATCAAGCCCTTTCTCCTGTAGAAAATCCATTAGAACTTGCTGAGATGGAACCTTCATTTCTTTGTACTGTGTGTATAGTTCGAGGAGGTATTCATTACTCTTGATTGCAAGTTCGAAATGAGCCTTAACTTTTTCAATCTCAGGCGATTCTGGGTTGGTTGCAATTGCTCCATTGGGCGTTAATTCGATGTATTCAGCCTGAGTTGAGCCATTAATTATCCCGTATTTATTTGAAGCGGTAATCAATATACGGCTATTACCACTCTCCGGAGATTTTCCAATTTGGTCAAACAGAGTCAACCGTCTGATTCGTTGTCCAGAAGCATACTCCCAAATCGCGCTTCCAAGAGAGAGACACTCTTCATAAGTTAGGGCGGGAAATAATCTCGTAATCCTTTTTCGTTTTGCCTTTGCTTGTGAGGATTGTGTATTCTCTGAAGAAGCCAGTTCTTTATTGTCGTCCAAGGATTCCGTTTCAAACGCACTTTGTTCTTGGTAATCCTCCATATGCTTATCCTCCTTAACGTATATTATACGTTAATTATACCACCCTGCTAACGCGAAAACAATGGGATTTGACAAATAATTAATCTTTCCGCTTTAGGAGACACGTTTATCAACACTGATGAGATTGAGTTGCACCATGGAAGCATTTACTAACTAAGTAATTCCATCGCAGTTTATCAAGTCAGTGCGCGTGTTCTGGGACTACCAACCGGAAACCGACTTCAATGTGTCATACGAGGAGTTTCAGAATATGACAGTGAATCAAGCGGTATGAAAAACGGGAAGTCTGTTACCAGACTTCCCGAAATTGGTGGAGACGGAGGGATTCGAACCCTTGACCTTACGGATGCGAACCGTACGCTCTCCCAGCTGAGCTACGCCCCCATATTCGATTAAAAACGCTGATTTATCAAGGCTTTCGACAAACGGATGTGAACCGCGTGGCTGGCGGGTGAGGTACATGCCCCCATGAGACAAGGAATATAACTGGCCCAGGCGCTCTCCCAGCTGAGCTACAAGCCCATATTCTTCTTTTGCGGGGCTCTCTTCTTGAGAGCCTTATGTATTATACCACAGAATTTTTATTTGTAAAGAAAAATATTGATTATCTTTTCTCCCTGCGGTATAATATCTGCGTGACTTTTGACAAGGCTGTACTAGTCGGGGAGCCAGCGGTGCCCTGTCGCCTGCAATCCGCTACAGCAGGGATGAATCCCCGGTCGAGGAAGTTTTCTGTGTCGTCTGACCCCGGTAAGCAGTGATGACGGTCCGGTCTCGCGCAACGGAAACCCGTGAACCATGTCAGGCGGGGAACCGAGCAGCATTAAGCGGTGCTTTTCGTGTGCCGCGGGGTTGCCGGATCCGAGCCGGCTGCCGGCGTAACGGACATAGGAAATGTTTCGGAATCGGGTGTACAGTCTTGTCAAGGGTCACATTTTTCAAATGGAGGAGAGAGCATGTATCAGGCGCTTTACCGCAAATGGCGGCCGCAGACCTTTGACGACGTCATCGGTCAGAAGCACATCACCGAAACGCTGAAAAACCAGGTGCGCACGTCGCGCCTCTCTCATGCGTATCTCTTCATCGGAACCAGAGGGACCGGAAAGACGACCTGCGCGCGCATCCTCGCCCGCGCGGTCAACTGCGAGCACCCCGTTGACGGCAACCCCTGCGGGACGTGCGCCGCCTGCCGCGGCATCGCCGACGGCTCGATCCTCGATGTGGTCGAGCTGGACGCCGCCTCCAACAACGGCGTGGACAACGTCCGCGCGCTGCGCGAGGAGGCCGTTTTCACGCCCGCCGCGGTGAAAAAACGCGTCTACATCATCGACGAGGTGCACATGCTCTCGCTCTCGGCCTTCAACGCGCTGCTGAAGATCATCGAAGAGCCGCCCGAGCATCTGATCTTCATCCTCGCCACGACCGAGCTGCAGAAGGTCCCCGCCACGATCCTTTCGCGCTGCCAGCGCCACAACTTCCGCCGCATCGAGACGGCGGAGCTGGCGGACTACGTCGCGCACATCGCCGCGGAGGAGCGCTTCGAGCTCACCCGCGAGGCGGCTGAGCTGATCGCCCGGCTGGCCGAGGGCGGCGTCCGCGACGCGCTGAGCCTGCTTGACCAGTGCTCGGCGCACGAGAAGATCGACGTCGAGGCGGTCTACGCCGCGATGGGCCTTGCGGGAAAGCGCCGCGTCGAAGGCCTGCTCGAAGGCGTCGTCGAGCATGATACCGACGCCGTACTCACGGCCTTCTCGGCCATGTGGATGGAAGGGAAGGATCCCGTGGGCATTCTCGGCGAGCTCTTTACGCTCATGCGCGACGTGCTGATGCTGCGCGTGGCGCCCAAGGGCGGGACCGAGCTGATCTCCGGCGGACACGAGCTTGCCGCGCTGCGGCGTTTCGCGCAGCGCATGACGGACGAAGAGCTCTGTGCCGGGATGGAAACGCTGCAGTCCGCGCTGGTCACGGCGCGCGCGTCCAGAAACCCGCGCAGCTCGGCCGAGCTGTGCCTTGTCACGCTGTGCAGCAGTCTTCTCAAGCAGGACATGCCCGCCTTCAACGCCCGCCTTTCCCGGATCGAGGAGCAGCTTGCGCGCGGCGAGTTCGCCGCCGCTGCCCCGGCGCGCCGCGCCGCGGCCTCCGGGCGGGAGGATGAAGGACCGTTTGGTGAAGAGCCTTCCCGCGAGGAGGAGCCGTATTTCGAAGCGGATGAGCCGCCCGCCCCGCCCTGGAGACGGCAGACGGACGAGGACGAAGCGCTCGACCTTGAGCAGTTTCATGAGGAGCAGCCCGAGGACGCCTTTCTGAAGAAAAAACGCAGCGAACCGGAGGAGAAAAAGCCGGAGCCTTCTGCCGCCCGGACCGCGGACGAAGCTCCCGGGGACGACGGCGAGAGCTTTTGGAAGGAGCTGTGCGGCCGCGTCGCGCCGCGGCTCCCGATCGACATGCGCATCTATCCCGGCGACGCAGGCAAGCTCAGAGGCAGGCTGAAAGGGAACGTGTTGACGCTCGAGGCGGAGAGCGGATTTATTTACAGCCGCTTCAACCGCTCGGAGATCCTGCAGAAGTTCTCCGACTGCGCCGCCGAGCTGACGGGCCGCCCGGTCAACACGGTGCTGCACGAGCTGTCGGAAACGGCGCGCGAAACGAGAAGTCTGGAAGAACTCAGAGCCTTTCCCGAAACGAGAGTGATCGGCTGAGCCGATCCGGTATAGAAGAAAACAGGAGGAAACACACCATGGCAAAAGGCGGATTTCGCGGCGGCTACGGCGGCAGCCAGGCCAACATGATGAAGCAGGCCCAGAAGATGCAGCAGGATTTTTTGAAAATGCAGCAGGAACTGGAGTCTTCCAGGTTTGAGTTCACCGCGGGCGGCGGCGCGGTCAAGGCCGTCGTCTCCGGCACGAGAGAATTCGAGAGCATCACCATCGACCCCGAGGTCGTCGATCCCGACGACGTCGAGATGCTGCAGGATCTGATCCTCGCGGCGGTCAACGGCGCGCTCAAGGCGGCCGATGACAAGACCAGCCAGTCGATGGCAAAGCTGCAGGGCGGTCTGGGAGGATTTCCCGGATTGTTCTGACCGACAAAGGGGGCTTGGCGATGAACACACCCTGGACCGACAGCGTCGACAGACGCGCTCCGCTGCCGGAGTACCCGCGCCCGCAGATGGTGCGCGAGCGCTGGATGAGTCTCAACGGCGAATGGGAATACGCCTTTTCCGACAGCAAAGTGATCCCCGAGAAGTTTGACGGCGCGATCACCGTGCCCTTCTCGCCGGAAACCTTCCTCTCCGGCGTCGGGCGGAAGCTCGAAGCGGGCCGATATCTGTGGTATCGCCGCGCGCTCACGCTGCCGGAGGAATTCCGCGGCCGCCGTCTGATCCTGCACTTCGGCGCGGTGGACCAGACTGCGGACGTGTGGATCAACGGAGAGCATCTTGCATCTCACGTCGGCGGCTATCTGCCCTTCGAGGCGGATATAAAGGCAGCGCCCGGGGACGGGCGGCTGTCCGTCGTCGTCCGCGTGACGGACGACACCGACGGCGGCTTCCACACGCGCGGCAAACAGAAGACGAAGCGCGGCGGCATCTGGTACACGCCGCAGAGCGGCATCTGGCAGAGCGTTTGGCTCGAGGCCGTGCCGCGGAGCTTTATCCGGGCGCTGCGCATCACGCCCTTCTTCGACGACGCCGAGGTGGATATCACGGCCGACGTCGTCGGCGCGGAGAGAGCCTGTGCGCATTTCGGCGGCCAAAGCTACGAACTGCCCGCCCGCATCCCCGTCCCGGACTTCGAGGCTTGGAGTCCCGAGCACCCGAAGCTCTACGACTTTACCGTCAGCTGCGGTGAGGACGAGGTAAAGAGCTATTTCGCAATGCGAAAATTCTCCGTCGATCGGGACGCGGCGGGCGTGCCTCGTCTGTTCCTGAACAACGAGCCGTATTTCCACAACGGCGTGCTCGACCAGGGATACTGGCCCGACGGCTTGTATACCGCCCCGACGGACGAGGCGCTGTGCCGCGATATCCTCGCGGCCAAGGAGAGCGGCTTCAACATGCTGCGCAAGCACATCAAGGTTGAGCCGCTGCGCTGGTATTACCACTGCGACAGACTGGGCATGCTGGTCTGGCAGGACATGCCCTGCGGCGGCGGACGCTACAGCCCCGCCGTGGTCGCGGCGCCGCTCGTGACCGGGGTCCATCTGCGCGACAACGCCTACGGCGTCTTCGGCCGCGGCGATGAGGCGGGAAGGATGGAGTTCCAGAATGAGCTGATCGACATGGTGAACCACCTCTACAACTGTCCATGCATCGCCATGTGGGTGATCTTCAACGAGGGCTGGGGCCAGTTCGACGCCAAGAAGATGACCGACGCCGTGCGCTTCGTCGACAACACCCGCACGATCGACCAGGCCTCCGGCTGGCATGATCAGGGCACGGGCGACGTGAAAAGCGAGCACGTCTATTTCCGCCCCTACCGCTTCCGCGCGGACAGGAAGGGCCGTGCGGTCGTACTCAGCGAGTTCGGCGGCTATGCGCACGCCGTCGAAGGCCATTGCTGGGGCGGAAAGAGCTTTGGCTATAAGAAGCTGGAGTCCGGAGAAAGGCTCGCCGCGTCGCTGGAGGAGCTGTATCAAAAGCAGATCCGCCCCGCAAAGGAGCGCGGCCTGGCCGCCGCGGTCTATACGCAGCTGAGCGACGTCGAGGATGAGATCAACGGCCTTTTGACCTACGACCGCGCCGTGGTCAAGACCGACCCCGCGCGGATGCGCGCCATCGTGGAGATCAAATGAACACCGACAGGGGCGTGAAAACACGCCCCTGTTTGATGAGATAAGGAAAAAACCATGCTCAAACGGGTCTATCTGGAGATCACCAACGTCTGCAACCTTGCCTGCAGCTTCTGCCCGGGCACACGGCGGGAGAAGCGCTTCATGAGCGAAGAGGAATTCACCGCGCTCACGGAAAAGCTGCGCGGCCGGACGCAGTATCTCTATTTTCACCTGATGGGCGAGCCGCTGCTTCACCCCTCCCTCGGCCGCTTTCTCGCGATCGCGGGGGACAAGGGCTTCCGGGTCATTCTCACGACGAACGGCACGCTGCTCGGGGAAAAGGCGGATACGCTGCTCAACGCCCCCGCGCTGTATAAGGTCAATTTCTCGCTGCAGTCCTTCGAGGCGAACGAGGGAGGCGTTCTATCAGATTATGTAAACCTTTGCGCCGCTTTCGCCGCGCGGGCCGCCGCCGCAGGCAGGATCTGCGAGCTGCGTCTGTGGAACCGCGGCGGGATGGAGAGCCTCAATACCGGGATCCTGCGTCTGCTGGAGGCGGTGTTCCCCGCGCCGTGGGAGACGGGTCCCCGCAGCGTCAAGCTGGCCGAGCGGGTATTTCTCGCAGAGGACGACCGCTTCGACTGGCCCGCGCTCGACGCGCCGGACAGGGGAGAGCGCTGCTTCTGCTACGGCCTGCGCGATCAGATCGGCGTGCTCGTCGACGGAACGGTGGTGCCCTGCTGTCTCGACCACGAGGGCGATCTGCCGCTCGGCAATCTGTTCACACAGGAGCTTGATTACATTATGTCAACCGAAAAAGCGCGGAATATTTACGACGGGTTCTCGAAAAAAACGGCTGTCGAGCCGCTTTGCCGGCGTTGCGGATACGCAAGAAGATTTACATAATAATATTTACATAATTTAGTTTACTAATTGATTTATGAACAAAGCGTAAAGCTTTTTTGAAATTGTCTTAATCTTGCGCCGCTCCGCTTTTCTTCGCGGCGGATCTGTGGTAGGATCACAAAGGCGGTCGGAAAGGGGCATGCTTCCCCGCACTGCCGCATATCATGTACTGTCCGTCTCCGGAAGGGAGGAAAACGATTTGAAACGAAAACTGATCTCGCTTCTGCTGGCGCTCTGCGTGCTGTGCTCTCTCGCCGTCCCGGCCTTCGCCGCGGGCGGGAGCCGCGTCGTGCTCGGCGCGGATCTGAACGAGGAGCAGATCCTTACGGTCTACAAGCTTTTCGGCATCGAGCGCGGAAGCGTGGAGGAGCTGAAAGTCACCAACGCGGAGGAACGCAAATACCTCGAAGGACTCGTCGAAGAGAGCGTGATCGGCAAATACGCGATCTCCTGCGTTTATGTGCAGCTGCTCGAGGAGGGCTCCGGCCTTTCGATCGAGACCTACAACGTCAGCTGGTGCACGCCGGAGATGTATCAAAACGCGCTCCTCACGGCCGGCGTGACGGACGCGAAGATCATTGTCGCCGCCCCCTTCGAGGTGAGCGGTACGGCCGCGCTGACCGGCATCTACAAGGCATATGAGCAGATCACCGGCAATACGCTGGACGAGACGGCCAAATCCGTCGGCACGCAGGAGCTGACCATCACCGGCGAGCTGGCCGAACAGATCGGCAGGCTCGACGCGACGAAGATCGTATCCGGCCTGAAGGAGCTGCTCGGCGACGCCGCGAGCATGAGCGACGAGGAGCTGAAAAAGGAGATCGTCTCGCTCGCAGGCAAGCTGAACGTCACGCTCAGCGACAGCCAGATCCGCCAGCTCATCGACCTGTGCCGTTCGCTGGAGGGGCTGGACGCCGATTCGCTGCGTCAGCGCGTCGAGGATGCGCAGGAGACGATCCGCCGCATCGGCGAAGCCAAAGACAAGGCAGTGAGCTTCTATGAGAAGTTCAGGCGCTTTCTCTCCTCCGCCGCGGATTTCCTTGAGAAACTGAAAAAACTGTTCGACTGAATGTCAAAATAATAAGCCGCCGCGGCACTTGCCGCGGCGGCCTTTTTGTTACCTGCGCGAGTTTGTATGACAGTCTGCCGGGATCACTTGACCACCTGCTGGAGCTTGTCGAGCGTGGCTTTGTCAAGCTTGATCCTGACCGCGTGATTATTCGGCAGCGGAACGACCAGAATGCCGTCTTCGTTCATCGTTACCTCGGTGCCGTCCTCGAAGATGAGAGTCAGGACGCCCTGGACAAATTTGAAGGTGCCGGTGAGCTTCGTCGTCGCACCGTCGGCGGTGGTGATCACGATCTCAAAGCTGCAGTCGTTGAAGAAAGTGATCTTGACCTTGGCGTCGACGGCATTGCCGTTTTCGTCCACGACCACGACGGTGATGGGAGCGTCGGATTCAGCCTCGGCTTCTTCGGCGGATACGGTCGCATCCGCTTCGGCAACGACCTTCTTGGAGGGAGCAGGCTCCTTTATGACGGGTTCCGGTTCGGGTTCCGGTTCCGGTTCAGGTTCCGGTTCCGGTTCGGGTTCGGGTTCGGG
>JAFRDM010000020.1 GCA_017403885.1 Oscillospiraceae bacterium | reverse complement strand
GTGCCCGCGCAGAGCCTCGTCGCCGGGAGCGGCGGCGAGCAGCGCCTCGCAGACGGCGTCGGACGGCGCGGGATGCGGCGGGGGCAGGGTCTCGCAGGAGACGAGCCGCTCTCCCTCAAAGCACAGCCGGGTGAGCGAGGCGTAGTCCAATCCCTGTCTTGTCCCGATCAGGCTGGCGATCGCGCCCTTGTGGCTGACGGCGGCGGCGTCGCCCTCGCCCGCCGCGAGGATGCGCAGCAGCGCGGTCTTCATCCGGGCGCGGACCGCATCTTCGCTCTCCGCTCCGGCGGGCAGCAGACGGGGATCCTTTTCCCGCGCGGCGTAGAGCGCGGGGTACTTTTCTTTGATCTCGGCGAAGGACAGGCCGTCCCATTCGCCCATATCCTGCTCCTCCAGCCCCGGCACGACCGTCGGCGCGGCGCAGAGGGCCCCGGCGGTCTGCCTTGCGCGGGTGAGCGCGCTGCAGTAGACCTCTTTCACGTCGCGCAGCTCCGGCGCGAAGGGCAGCAGCGCGGCCTGCAGCCGGCCGAGCGCCCCCAGCGGGAAGTCGCTCCTTCCGCCGACGCACCAGCGCTCGCCCAGAGGAATGTCCGGCATCGCGTGGCGGATGAGATACAGCGTCCTCATCACAGCTCGTCGCGGAAGTATTGCTCAAAGAGAGCGGAAGCCTGCTGCCGCAGCGCCTCGGAAAAACGCTCGTAGCAGCCCAGCAGCCGCTTCCCCTTTTCCGTCAGACGGCTCTCGCCTCCGCTTGCGCCGCCCTGGCTGCGCTCGAGCAGCGGGAAGTGCAGCTGGCTCTCGAGCGCGCGGATGATGTTCCAGCCCGTCGAATAGGAGATCTGCATGCGCTGGCAGGCGCTGCGCACCGAGCGCGTCTCGTCCACGAGCGCGAGCAGCATCGCGGTCTTCTCGTCGAAGAAGGGCTTCTCGCGGCTGAGCGATACGGAAAGCTCCGGTCGGATGAGCTGCTCGTTGTGGAACTGCAGCAGAGCCTTGTAATCCGCGGGGGTGTCTGCGTCGTGCAGCACGCCGGGATCGTCCACCGGGATGCGGAGCATTTCGGCGCCGCAGCGGCCGATCGCTCCCTGCAGACCGCCCTCGCCGGAGTCGGCAAGGATCGCGTCGACCAGCTCCGAGGCGATCAGCAGGGGATGTCCGGTCTTCCCTTCGCACACGGGGCAGCACAGCGGCGCGCCCGACTCGATCAGATGCGTGACCGTCATCGCCGTAAAGAGCGGGATGTCCACGGGCGTAAAGAGGATGCTGTCGCACTTGTCGCGCATATAACCGAGCCCGATTTTTGCCGAGTCGAACATCTGCGTGCTGGCGTAATCCTCGTTGCGCAGAAAGACCAGACCGTTGTTGGCCAGATGCCTCTCGAGCAGCGGGGCGTTATAGCCCGTGATGACGGCGATCTTCGCCACGCCGGCCTGGTGGAAGGTGGCTACGATCCGCTGCGCGATAGAGATTGAGCCGATATTGAGCATGGGCTTGAAATCGCCCATCCGCGACGACATGCCCGCCGCAACGATCACCGCGCCGACCTGCATTTCTTCACTCTCCTCTGCGATCGAATTGTACCGGAAAACGAGTTGTAAATAAATGATTATCGAATAACAGAAGTATAACCGCTTCCCGCACAAAAGTAAAGACAATCTTTACTTTTGCAGTCTTTTGACATAGTATGAAAAAAAGAACCGATTCGGGAGAAAGCGATATGAAACTCTATGTCTGGGGCACGGGCTGCGGCGCGGGCGAGCTTATGGACCGCGCGCTCGATCCCTCCCTCGTCACCGCCTTTATCGACAGCGAACCGTTCTGCGCCAGCTTCCTCGGCCGCCCGGTGCTGCGGCCGGAGGAGCTGAAAGACCGCGAGATCGACCTTGTCGTCGTCGCGAGCCGCCGCGCGGAGGAGATCGCCGCGCGCTGCGCCGAGCTCGGGATCGGGGAGGAAAAGCTCTTCTTCGCGCGCAGCAACTGGCGCCTGTACGATCGCAACCGCAGCTATCCCCGTGTCGAAGGTCTCTTCGACGCAGACTTCCTCGCCGCGCTGCGGACCCCGCAGCGCGCCGTGCGCGACCCGCTGTGGGCGGGGGAGAACGCGCTGGAGGAAAAGGATCTGGAAAACGACTATGTGCGCGTGCGCACGCTCGAGGCGATCTGCCGCCGTCTCGGCTCCGTCGAAGGCGCGGCCGCGGAGCTGGGCGTCTACCGCGGCGCCTTCGCACGCTGCCTCAACGCCCTTCTGCCGGAGCGGACGCTCTATCTCTTCGACACCTTCGCGGGCTTTGACGAGACCGAGGCGTCGGAGGAAGGCGCGGGCTTCACGCAGGCGCACAGGAACACGAGCGCCGAACGGGTGCTTGCCCTTCT
The DNA here is from genome assembly GCA_017403885.1 of Oscillospiraceae bacterium. Classification (GTDB taxonomy): domain Bacteria; phylum Bacillota; class Clostridia; order Oscillospirales; family Oscillospiraceae; genus Limivicinus. The sequence continues at coordinate 44,054 of JAFRDM010000020.1, read as the reverse complement.
GCCGCATCCCGGCCGGGCGATCCTGCGCCCCGGGCTTTTTCCGGCCACGGCCGCGGGGCTGGAGGACGAGCGCTTTGCCCTTGTATCGCTCGACGCGGACCTCGAGGAGAGTACGCTCGCGGGCCTGCGCTTCTTCCATCCGAGGCTCTCGCCGGGCGGCTTCCTGCTGCTGCACGACTGGGGCTCTCCGCGCCTGCCTGGCGTGGCGCGTGCGCTGGAGCGCTACGAGGCCGAGCTCGGCCGCGGGCTCCCCGCCGTGCCGCTTGCGGATGTGAACGGCACGCTGGTCATTGCCAAATAACGCCATTTCTTCGACGGAAACGTAAAAAAATCACTTCAAAACTTGTGAACTATTTACAAAAAGCAATTCGCAATTTCTGCGAGTTGCTTTTATTTATAAATTGAAAGGATACGGGCGGCGGAGGTACAATATGCTTGGAAAGTAATGTAGAAGGGAAGGTGTTTCATGGACGGGAAAGAGGAAGTATTCGAACTGATCGCGGACAGCGTGATCGTCGAGATCACGGACAGGCAGAGCGGCGAGGTCTACCGCCGCGAGCTGCCGATCGACTATTACGAGAACGCCAATTTTCTGCGCCTGCGCGGTGAGAATATGGACGGCAGCATTTCCCAGCTCGTGTTCCTCTCGGCGCGCGGCATCGAGCGCATGAAGGATCTCACGGGCAAGGGACCGGATCACGATCCCTGCGGCGGACACAGCCGTTAACACAGCGCGATCCCCCCAAAAAGGGCACATATAAAAATTTTTATATCAGGAGGAAAACACATGATCAAGAAAACGCTTGTCATCAACGGCGTTACCCGGAATCTGGTCCTCGACAAGGACGAGACCCTGGCGACCGTTCTGCGCGAGCACCTGCTGCTGACCGGCTGCAAGATCGGCTGCGGCGAGGGCCACTGCGGCGCGTGCAACGTCATCGTGAACGGCAAGGTCACCAAGGCCTGTATCTTCAAGATGAGCAGGATCCCCGATAACGCCGAGATCACCACGATCGAGGGCGTCGGCACTCTGAGCGACATGCATCCGCTGCAGGTCGCGTGGATGGCCTTCGGCTGCGCGCAGTGCGGCTTCTGCACGCCCGGCTTCATCATCAGTGCAAAGGTCCTTCTCGAGAACAACCCGAACCCGACCCGCGAGGAAGTCCGCGACTGGTTCAACAAGCAGCGCAACCTCTGCCGCTGCACCGGCTACAAGCCCCTCATCGACGCCACCATGGCCGCCGCTGCCGTTCTCCGCGGCGAGATGAGCAAGGAAGACCTGATCTTCAAGCCCACCGGCGACTCCATCAAGGGCACCAAGTACATCCGTCCCTCCGCCGCCCAGAAGGTCACCGGCACCTGGGACTTCGGCGCCGACGACGCGCTCAAGATGCCCGGCTGCCTGCGCCTCGCTCTGACCCAGGCGAAGGTCTCTCACGCCAACATCAAGAACATCGACATCTCCGAGGCCGAGAAGATGCCCGGCGTTGTCAAGGTCATCACCTACAAGGACATCCTCGCCGCCGGCGGCACCAACCAGATCAACGGTCTGGTCATGCTGCCCAAGCACAACAAGACCGACGGCTTCGAGCGTCCGGTCCTCTGCTCCGACAAGATCTTCCAGTTCGGTGACGCCATCGCCATCGTCGCCGCCGACACCGAGGCTCATGCCCGTGCCGCCGCCGACGCCGTCAAGGTCGAGATCGAAGAGCTGCCCGCCTACATGAACGCGCTCGACGCCATGGCGCCCGACGCCATCGAGATCCACCCGGGCACCCCGAACGTCTTCTATGAGACGAACTGCATCAAGGGACCCGACTTCGATTGGGACAGCATCCCCGACGCTCAGCAGGTCGAGATCGAGAGCTACTGCTCCCGTCAGCCGCACCTGCACCTCGAGCCGGACAACGGCTACGGCTACGTGGATGAGGACGGCATGATCACCGTTCACTCCAAGTCCATCGGCATCCACCTGCACATGCCCATGATCGCGGCCGGCATCGGCGTTCCGATGGAGAACCTCCGTCTGGTCCAGAACCACGCGGGCGGCACCTTCGGCTACAAGTTCTCCCCGACGAACGAGGCGCTCATCGGCGCGGCCGTCAAGATCCTCGGCGTTCCCGTGTCCCTGAACTTCAACCAGTTCCAGAACATCACCTACACCGGCAAGCGCTCCCCGGCCTTCATGCACATCAAGCTGGCGGCCGACAAGAACGGCAAGCTGCTGGCCCTGTGGGGCGACAACTACGTCGACCACGGCCCGTACTCCGAGTTCGGCGATCTGCTCACCATGCGTCTGAGCCAGTTCACCGGCGCCGGCTACGGCATCGCCTCCATCCGCAACAAGAGCCAGACGGTCTTCACGAACCATGCCTGGGGCTCCGCGTTCCGTGCCTACGGCTCGCCTCAGTCCTTCATGGGCTCCGAGATCGCGATCGACTGCCTCGCCGCCAAGATGGGCATCGACCCGTTCGAGATGCGCGCGATGAACTGCTACAAGGAGTCTGAGCACACCACGATTCCGACCGGCTATCCGCCCGAGGTCTACTGCGAAGAAGCCCTCTTTGAGAAGGCCCGCCCGCTGTACTATGCCGGCAAGAAGCGCTGCGAAGAGAAGAACGCCGCCTCCGACGGCCGCTACAAGTACGGCATCGGCGTGTCCCTCGGCGTTTACGGCTGCGGCCTGGACGGCGTCGACGCCTCCTCCGCGAAGGCCGAGCTGAACAAGGACGGCACCGTGACGATCTATGTCTCCTGGGAGGATCACGGCCAGGGCGCCGACATGGGTGCGCTCGTCTCCGCTCATGAGACTCTGCGTCAGGCCGGCATCCGTCCCGATCAGATCCGCCTGGTCATGAACGACACCAAGATCACCCCGAACTCCGGCCCTGCGGGCGGCTCCCGTTCCCAGGTCATGAGCGGCAACGCCTGCCGTCTCGCCGCCGAGGCTCTGGTCGCCGAGATGAAGAAGGACGACGGTACCTTCCGCACCTATGACGAGATGGTCGCCGACGGCAAGAAGCTGCTGGTCGAGGGCAACTGGGTCACCACCTACTGCGCCGATCACCCGGTCGACCAGGATACCGCCCAGGGCGAGCCCTTCGCGACCTACATGTACACGATCTTCCTCCCCGAGGTCTGCGTCGACACCCAGACCGGCAAGGTCAAGGTCGAGAAGTTCACCTGCGTGGCCGACGTCGGCACGATCATGAACCGCCTGCTCGTCGAAGGCAACTTCTACGGCGGCCTGGCTCAGGGCATCGGCCTGGCCCTCAGCGAGGACTTCGATGATCTCGAGAAGGAGACCAGCCTGCTCAAGTGCGGCATCCCGTATCCCTGCGACATCCCCGACGACATCGAGCTGCACTTCAACGAGACCTACCGTCCCTACGGCCCCTACGGCGCCGCCGGCTGCGGCGAGGCCCCGCTGGATGCGCCGCACCCGGCCGTCCTCAACGCCATCTACAACGCCACCGGCGCCCGCATCACCCGCATCCCGGCCCGCCCGGACAAGGTGCTCGCGGCCCTCAAGGCGATGGAGAAGTAATCTTTTCAAAGCGCAATACCCATGCTATAATAGAGAGGCCCGAAAGGGCCTCTCTATTGCATAAAAACCATGAAAGGGGATGGAGGAATGTCGCAGATCCGGGAGCGCGGCTCCACCCATGTCTATAAGGTCAACAAGATCTCCAAGGAGGAGATGGACGAGATGACGGCGCGCTGCGTCTACGAGCAGCCGCCCTTCTGCAGCGCCGCCTGCCCCCTGAAGCTGGACGTGCGCGCCTTTTTGAAGGCGGCTGCGGACGGCGATTTCAAAAAAGCGCTGCAGCTCTATGAGAAGGTCGCCCCCTTTCCGCTGGTGCTTTCCTCGGGCTGCGAAGCGCCCTGCGAGGGAAAGTGCCGTCTCGGCGAGATCGGCGACACCGTCTCCGTCCGCGCCGTCGAGGCCGCGGTCTCCCGCTTCGGCGAGCAGTCGCGCCTGGGAGGCGTGTTCCGCAGCAAAAAAAGAAAGACCGTCGCCGTCCTCGGCGCCGATCTCTTTACGCTCTTTCTCGCGGGCGAGCTGGAAAAAAAGGCCTACCCGATCACCGTCTTCTGCGGACAGACCGACTGCGAGAGCTATCTGCGCGCCTGCGCGCCCTTCTTGAGCGAGAAGGACTTTGCTCCCGAGCTCAAGCGCCTGAAGGGCAAGGACATCCAATTTGAATTCAACTGCCGCCTCGACGCGGCGTTTTATGAGGATAAAAAAGCCCGCTTCGACGTGCTCTGCGCCTCGGAAGCGATGACGAAGGCCCTCTTCCCGGAGGCTGCGGTCATTCCGGAGCTGATGTTCTGCGAGGAGGAGAGCCTCGTATGCGGGAGCTGCGCGGGCGTGCTGGACACTGCCTTCGGCGCGAAGAAGGCCGCGCTGACCGTCGACCGTCTGGCACAGAAGCTCGATCCGCGCAACATGCGCGGCAGCGAGGGGGCCTGCGGGAGCAAGCTCTACACCGATCTCTCCGCGGCGAAGGCCCTTCGCCGCGTCCCTCTCGGCGAGGAGGGCTATACGAAGGAACAGGCCGTCGAGGAGGCAGGCCGCTGCATCGCCTGCCACTGCGAGGAGTGCCTGAAGACCTGCGCCTACCTCAAGCATTACAAGAAGCATCCCGGGCTGCTCTCCCGCGAGATCTACAACAACACGCAGATCATCATGGGCGATCACCCTCTCAACAAGGCCATGAACGCCTGCGCCCTCTGTGGCCAGTGCAGCGTGGTCTGCCCCAACGGTTTTGATATGGCGCAGGTCTGCGCCGCCGCACGGCGCAACATGGTTTCCACGGACAAAATGCCGTTGGCGCCGCACGAGTTCGCGCTGCTGGACATGCTTTTTTCCAACGGCGAGGCTTTCCTCGCGCGGCCCCAGCCGGGATATGAGAACTGCCGCTATGCTTTCTTTCCAGGCTGTCAGGCCGCGGCCATCGCCCCGGCTACCGTCAAGGCCGCATATCTCGACCTGAGCGAGCGCCTCGAGGGCGGTGTGGCGCTGATCCTCGGCTGCTGCGGCGCGATCGCCGACTGGGCGGGCAGAACAGAGATGGAGGAGCAGACGCGCGAGCTGCTGGAGCGCGAGCTCTCCCGTCTGGGCGACCCGATCGTGATCGCCGGCTGCCCGAGCTGCGCGAAGGAATTGAGGAGCTTTTGCGGCTGTGAAGTGCGCGGGATCTGGGATGTGCTGCTCGAGCTCGGTCTTCCGGAGGGAGCGCATGCGCTCGAACGGCCCGCCGCGCTGCACGACTCCTGCGGCGCGCGCGGGGACGAGGCAACGCAGAAAGCCATCCGTACGCTTGCCGCGCAGCTCGGCTGCGAGCTGGTGGACACGCTCTGTTCCGGCGACCGCTCTCCCTGCTGCGGCTATGGCGGACTCACTGCCTACGCCAACCGCGAGGTGGCTGGGGAGATGACGGAAAAATGTCTCGAGCGCAGTGACGCGCCCTACATCTCCTACTGTATGGCCTGCCGCGACCGCTTTGCCCGGCAGGGGAGGGAATCCCGGCACATCCTCGAGCTGTGCTACGGCACGGACGCCGGCGCGCCGCCGGATATCAGCGAAAAGCGCAAAAACCGCCTGAGCCTTAAAAACGAACTTCTGCAGGAGGTCTGGCTGGAGGAAGCAATGGAAAAGAAACTGGACTATTCCCTCGCCTTTACCGGGGAGGCACGCGCGCTGATGGACGATCGCATGATCCTCGTCGAGGACGTGATCGCCGTACTCGAGGACTTCCGCGCCAGCGGCGAGGCCATCGAGGACGAGGACGGCCTGCTGGTCGCCCGCCGCCGCGTCGGCAACGCCACCTTCTGGGTGAAGTTCAGCCGCGAGGAGGACGGATATCTTGTTCACCGCGCGTGGAGCCACCGCATGAGAGTGGAAAAACGGGAGGGCTGAGCATGGCTGTCGAGAAAAATTACTATACCATAGACCCGCAGGGCAGGCTCAGGTGCGTCAAGTGCGGCGTACCGCTCGTCAAGGGAAAGGCCAAGTTCATGTACCTGGATAACGGCTTTCCGGTCGAACTGCCCGTTTGCCCGGTCTGCGGCTTCGTCTATGTGCCGGAGGAGCTGGCGCTGGGCAAGGTCGCCTCGGTCGAGCGGGCGCTGGAGGATAAATGAAAAGCCATCCGGGCGGCGAGGAACAAACCCGCCGCCTCATTGAGCTTGCCGCTCTGCCCGCCGGCGCGGCCGTGCTCGACATGGGCGCCGGCGCGGGCGAGACGGTGGAGCTGCTGCGCTCGCTGGGCTTTGCGGCGCGCGGGATTGACCTCGCGCCGCGCTCTCCGGCGGTGGAGCAGGGCGATCTTCTCCGCGCTCCGTTCCCGGACGGCAGCTTCGACGCGGTGATCTCCCAGTGCGCCTTTTTCGTCTCGGGCGATCAATCCGGCGCGCTGCGCGAGGCGTACAGGCTGCTGAAAAGCGGCGGAAAGCTGCTGCTCTCCGACGTGTTTTTCACGCCCCCCGAGCCGCCGGTACGCGGCGCGGGATTTGAAATCCTCTTTTCCGAGGACTGGACGGCCCTGTGGAAAGAATATTACCTCGAAGCGCTGTGGCGCGGCGACGCGCCCTGCTGCGATATCCCGAAAGGAAGAAGCAGTTATCGGCTTTTGATCGGAAGGAAGGAGAAACAAGATGGATATCTTTGACCGCATCATGGAGCTGAGCCGTTACGGCTATTTCTGCGGCCAGATCCTGGCGATCCTGATGCTTGAAACCGTGGGCGAGGAAAACCCCGGCCTCGTCAAGGCCATGGGCGGGCTCAACGGCGGCGTGGGCTTTTCACAGGGCTGCTGCGGCTGCATGACCGGCGGCGCCTGCGTGATCTCCTACTTCACCGGCAAAGGGGAGGACACGGGCATGGACCACCCCGAGCACAAGAGCGCGCTCGGCGAGTTCACCCAATGGTTCGCCGACGAGATGACCGCCGATTACGGCGGGATCGAATGCCGCGACATCACGCGCGGGAATCCCGCGCGGCGCGTGGAGTGCTGCCCGCAGATCATCGCCGCCACCTACGAGAAGTGCATGGAGATCCTCTCGGAGAAGGGGCTGCTGTGACTTTTACGGAGGACATGCCGCGCATCGACGCGCTGATCGCCCGACAGGAGGGCCTGGAACGTATCGACAGGGAAACGATCGGGGCGATCCAGCTTAAAAAGCTCAACCGTCTTCTGGCGCGGGAAAAGGAGCGCGGCGGGTTTTACCGCGATCTGCCGGAGCGGCTTTTTTCCCTGGCGGACCTGCCCTCGCTGCCCTTCACCACGGACGAGCAGCTCGCCACGAACGCGCCGGGGCTGCTGCTGCGCTCGCAGAGCGAGATCAGCCGCGTCCTCTCGGATGCGACCTCCGGCACGACGGGCGCGGCCAAGCGCGTGTTCTATACCGAGGGCGATTGTGAACGAACCGTCGAGCTCTTCATGGCGGGCCTGGGCGAGCTGATCTTTCCGGGCAGCGTCACGATGATCCTTTTCCCCTTCACCGGCCCCTTCGGCTTGGGCGAGCTGATCGCCGAGGCCGTTTCGCGTCTCGGAGCGCGGCCGCTGAAGCTGGGCGCTTCCGGGACCTACGGCGAATGGAAAGACGTGCTCAATCGCGAAAAGCCGGATTCCTTCGTCGGTATGCCCGTGCAGCTGCTGCGTCTGCTGCGCGTCTGCGGCAGGGGGAGCCTGCGCCGCGCGCTCATCAGCGGCGATCTCTGTCCCGCTGCCGTGATCGAGAGCTGCGAGAGCATCCTCGGCTCGCGGCTGTTCCCGCACTACGGCTCGCGCGAGATGGCGCTCGGCGGCGCGATCACCTGCCCCGCCCACGCGGGCATGCATCTGCGGGAAAACCACGTGATCGCCGAGATCGTGGACGGGGACGGAAAAGCGCTTCCGGCGGGGGAGTACGGCGAGCTCGTCATCACGACGATCGGCATGGAGGCCATGCCCCTCATCCGCTACCGCACGGGCGACTACACGCGCATCCTGCCGGGGAGCTGCCCCTGCGGCAGCGAGGTGCTCCGCCTCGACACGGTCAGCCGCCGCGACGGGGGAGAGGAGATAGCCGCGCTGGATGAGGTGCTGTTCCGGCTTCCCTTCGTGGCCGACTACCGCGCGGAGAGGAGAGACGGAAAGCTCTGTCTGGAGGTGCTTACCTGCGGCGAAGGGCGGCTCCCCCCGCTCGGCGCCGCGGTCACGGCGCGCCCCGTCCGCATGGAAGACGGACCGCTCTACCGCGCAAAGCGCAGGGTCGAAAACAGCTGAAAAGCAAGCGCGTCCGCTCCGGCGCGCTTGCTTTTGCCGCTTTATTGGGTATACTGTCGTTACGACTGATGGAATCGGAGAAACTGTATGAGCTTTTTGAATGTGATCTCGCTCCTCGCGGGGCTTGCGTTCTTTCTATACGGCATCACGCTGATGGGCGACGGCCTCAACCTCGTGGCCGGCAACCGTCTCGAATCGGTGCTCTTCTGTCTGACCTCCAGCCGTGTGCGCGGCATCCTGCTCGGCACGATGGTGACGGCCGTGATCCAATCGTCCTCCGCCGTTTCGGTCATGTGCGTGGGCTTTGTCAACTCCGGGCTCATGCAGTTCGCCCAGGCGGTATCGGTGATCCTCGGCAGCATCCTCGGCACCTCCGTCACGGGATGGATCATCTGTCTGTCCAGCCTCGGCGGGGCCGAGGGCTGGATCGAGCTGCTGTCCACTGCGGCGATCACCGGCGTCATCGCCGTGGTCGGCATCGTCCTGCGCAAGTTTTCCAAAAAAGCGTCAAGGCACCATGTGGGCGACATCCTGATGGGCTTTGCCATTTGATGTTCGGCATGAGCACGATGAGCGCCGCGGTCGAGCCGCTGCGCTACAGCGAGAGCTTTCTGAGCCTGATGATCTCGCTGTCGAATCCGCTGCTCGGCTTCATAGTCGGCGCGGTCTTCACTGCGATCATCCAAAGCTCCGCCGCCGCGGTCGGCATCCTTCAGGCGCTCTCGCTCACCGGAGCGCTCAGCTTTGCCGAGGCCTTCCCGCTGCTGCTCGGCATCGCCGTCGGCGGCGCGCTGCCCGTTCTGCTCGGCGCTCTCGGCGCCAACATCAACGGCGTGCGCACGGCCGTTGCGCATCTGGTGATCGACGTGCTCGGCGCGCTCTTTTGCGGCTGTGTCTTTTACGCGGTCAACGCCGTCCATCCGCTTGCATTTGCGACCGGCAGCGTCGGGATCGTGGACGTCGCGGCGATGAACACGGCCTTCCGTCTTGTAACGGTCTTCGCCCTCGCGCCGTTCATCGGCACGATCGAGAAGATCACCGACGCCCTGGTGCGGGCGCCCGACGCCCCCGCGAAAGATACCGGAGCGGTCATCGCGCTCGAGGAACGCTTTGTCCGCTACCCGGCTCTCGCGCTGGAGCAGAGCCATAAGATCATCGTCGACATGGCCGAGACCGCGAAAAAAAGCCTGCTCGACGCCATTGCCCTGCGCGGCGAGTACAGCGAGGAGGACTACGAGCGCGTCTGCGGCGAGGAGGAACAGGTCGATCGTTACGAGGACGCGCAGGGCTCGTATCTGCTGCAGATCACGCCCACGGAGATGACCGCCAAGCAGAACGAGGACCTGCACAAGTACCTCCACGCGATCACGGATTTTGAGCGCATCTCCGACCACGCGCGCAATCTTGCCGAGAGCGCGAAGGAGATGTTCGACAAAAAGATCGAGTTCTCCAAAGCCTCCGAATACGAGCTCGGCGTGCTCAGCGCCGCCGTGACCGAAGTCGTGGAAATGGCGGTCCGCGCGTTCGAGCACGACGACATGGATCTTGCCCTGCAGGTCGAACCGCTCGAGGAGGTCATCGACAATCTCTGCGATTTGATGCGCAACCACCATGTTGACCGTCTCCAGCAGGGGATCTGCACGCTCCAGAACGGTTTTGTGTTCAACGATCTTCTCACGAATTTCGAGCGCGTGGGCGATCACTGCTCGAATGTGGCCGTGGCGATGATCGAGCTGGAGCACGACCTGTTCGACACGCACGAATACGTCGACAGTCTCAAGCTGATCCGAACAGGATCCTTCGAGGAGAATTACGAACGCTTCCGTACGAAATACAATATCGACTGAAGCCGATCAAAAAAACGCGCCCATCCGGCCCGGATGGGCGCGTTTTTCGTTATCCTTTCCTCAGCCCTCGCGCAGAACGACGCTCGTCTGAGGCCCAAGCGTCAGCACCGTGCCGTCGAGCGAGGCCTTACCCTGCCCGATCGAGGCGGCGATCACGGAGAAGCCGCGGTCTGTCAGCGAAGCGAGATCGACGCTCTTTTCCTCTGTCGCAGCGTTGTGCAGCACGCAGACGGCCTTGCCCTCCCACACGGAGACGAAGCCGCCGAGCTTGCCGTCGGAGACGTCCAGCGCGCTGTACTCTCCGCGTGCGATCTCGGGATTGGCGTGGCGGATCATGATCAGCGTCTTGTAATAGGTGTAGAGGCTGCCTTGATCGGCGAGTTCTTCCGCCGCGGTGAGCTTCAGACGATTCTTCTCCGGATAATCCGCACCGACCGGATCGGAGATCGTGTCGTCGTCGCCCCAGGGCATCGCGAGACGTCTGTTGGCGTCGGTATTCGAACCGCCGCGGGAACCCTTCGCGCCCAGCTCCTCGCCGTAATAGAGGAAGGGAGAGCCGGGGCCGAGCAGATAGATGTTGGCCGCCATTTGCATGCGCCCGTTCGAAACGGGCAGGAAACCGGCCGCGCGGTCCATGTCGTGGTTGGAGATAAACGGCACGATCGTCGCATCGGCACGCTTGGCGCTCACCGTGTCGAGATAGTTCTCAACATACGTGCAGTAATTGCCCACGCCGCTGCCGGCGGCGGCCTTGGCGATCAGACCCTCGCCCTGGGAAACGGTAAAGTTGAAGCAGTTGAGAGCGCCGTAATACTGCTCGATCACGGCGTCGGCATCCCACACCTCGCCGACCATGTAAATGTCGCTCTTCATCGCGCGCAGCTCGTCGGCGTACCACTCCCAGAATTCCGCGCTCTGCGCATTGTCGCCGAAATAGACGTACTTGACCGCGTCGAAGCGGAAGCCGTCGAGACCGAGATCGAGATAGAACTTCGCGATCTTTATGACCTCGTCGCGGACGGCGGGATTGTCGAAATTCAGCTCCGGCATGCCGGAGTAGAAATTGCATTCGTAATAGTCGTCCGTCCCGTCGATCTTGGAGAAAGTGCGCCCCGCGGGGATGTTCTTTCGACCGGAGCACCAGCTGTAAAAATCGTAATACTCGTTCGCGGTGTCGCCGTTGCGGTGGGCCAGCTTGAAGGCGCCGAACCAGCTGCACAGCTCGCCCGTGTGGTTGATCGCCAGGTCGATGATCACCTTGACGTTGCGCTCATGGCACAGCTCGCACAGCTCGCGCAGATCGTCGAGCGTACCGAAGGCGGGATCGATCGTATAATAGTCCGTCGCGTCGTATTTGTGGTAGGAGGGGGACTTGAAGATCGGCGAGAGCCAGATGCCTTCGACCCCGAGGCTGCGGCCCGAGTTGGGATCGCCGTCGTTGAGGTAGTCCATCCGGTTGATGATCCCGCGCAGATCGCCGACGCCGTCGCCGTCGGAGTCGGAGAAGGAGCCGACGAAGATCTCGTAAAAGACGCGGTTGTTGTCCTCGCAGATGAAATCAGACTTCAGCGCCTGATCCTTCAGCGCGTACTCTTTGCTCCCCGACGGGCTTCCGGCTCCGCAGCCGGTGAGCAGCAGCGAGCAGAGGATCAGGATGCACAGCAGAGAAGAAAGCGTTTTTTTCATTTCATCGCACCTCCTAAGCATGTCGGATAAAAAAACAGTACCAAAGCGAAAGAAAAATGTCAAGGGAGAGCGCGGGGGAAAAAGCATTTTCTTGCACGCGGAAAAAACTGTGTTATAATCGTGGCATGAAGACTGTCCTTTACCGCGCGGAGCATATCGCCGCGCTCAAGAGAAAAAATGAAAAATGGAACGTCGTCTTCACGCTCGTCTGCGCGGCGACGCTCGCGCTCTTCCTTTTCTTCGCGATGAGGCGGAATACGCTGAACGCCTCGCGCATGGAGCTGTACGCCACCGTCGCCGTTCTGATCGGCGGCTGGATCGCCATCGCGGTGTGGGACTGCGCACTGCGCCATTTTCGCACGATGCGCGAGCATGAAGAGCGTATCCTCGCCTCCGAGGAGGAGGTCAGGGAGCTGCGCGGCCTCGTCACGCTGGACAAACGGCACGTCCGCATCCCCCGCAGCATCGATGTGCGCGGCGTTCGTGTGCAGACCGACGACGGCGTCGTGCGCCTGCTGATCAACGACGCTTTTGCCGGGGAGCTCGAAAAGGCCGCCGCGCAGGGAGAGCTGACGCTGCGCAGCGTGGAGGGCTATGTCACGGAGGTGGAGAGATGAGAGTTCTTCGCCGGATCTTCTCCCGCTTCTATCTGTATGTCCTGTGGGTCTTCTTCGCCGTTCTCTTCTGCGGGCTGGTTTTCTCCCGCCTCGGCGACACGGATCCCGCGCACAAGATCACGCTTTATGCGGACGTGCCCGACATGCGCGACACCGTGCTGGCGGCCGAGCTGGAAAAGGAAAAGCCCGAGGGCATCCGCATGGTAAAGGTCCATCCCTTCTCCTACGCGATGTTCGACACCGACGATCTGCTTGGCGCCGATCTGTATATCCTGCCGGCGAGCCGGGTGGAGGAGTATGCCGACAGTCTTCGCTGCATCGAGGGCGCGCCCTTCGACGCGGCGGGCGGCTGCCTGCGCGGCGGCGAACTGTGGGGCGTCCTGGTCTGGGACGCCGCAAAGGGCGAGGGGGCTGCCGCGGACTTCATCGATTACCCGGATGAGGATTGCTGGCTGTTCTTCAACAAGGACTCGAAACACATCCTCTCGCTGAACGGAACGGGCGACGACGCGGCCATCGAGATCGCGCAGCGGCTTCTGGACTTGAGAGGAGAGCAGTGATATGAAAAGAAAAAAACGTTCGCTCATCGCCGCGGCTCTTGCCGCGGCCTTGCTGCTTTCCGCCTGCGGCGGCACGGCGGAGGACACGAGAACGGAGAGGATCGAAATGAACTCCGAGAGCCTGTATGTCAAAAAAGCAGATCTCCCGAAGGACTTTATTCTGGGCATGGACGTATCCAGCGTCCTGGCGGAGGAACGCAGCGGCGTCGTCTACCGCGGCTTCGACGGCAAAGAGCAGGATCTTTTTCTCACCCTTGCCCAGTGCGGCATCAATATGATCCGCGTGCGCGTGTGGAACAGGCCCTTTGACGCGCAGGGCCGCGGCTACGGCGGCGGCAACTGCGACGTCGCCGCGGCGGCGGAGATCGGCCGCCGCGCTGCGGAACACGGCATGAAGCTGCTGGTGGATTTTCACTACTCCGATTTCTGGGCCGACCCGGGCAAACAGTTCGCGCCAAAGGACTGGACGGGTATGACGATCGAGGAGAAGACCGATGCCGTTTACAGCTTTACCCGTGAAAGCCTTGAGACGATCCGCGCCGCCGGCGCGGAGATCGGCATGGTCCAGCTCGGCAACGAGACCAACGGCGCGCTCTGCGGCGAAAAGACCTGGTTCAATATCCAATCCCTCATGGCAGCCGGATCAAAAGCCGTGCGCGAGGTCTGCCCCAAGGCGCTCGTCGCGGTCCACTTCGCCAACCCCGAAAACGCCGAAAGCTATGCCTCCTACGCGAGCAAGCTGGACTATTACAGTCTTGATTACGACGTGTTTGCCACCTCGTATTATCCCTACTGGCACGGGACGCTGGACAATCTCGCTGCCGTACTCGGCGATATCGCCGGGCGCTACGGGAAAAAGGTCATGGTCATGGAGACCTCCTATGCCTACACGCCCGAGGATACGGACTTCTCCGGCAACACGATCTCCGGCGGGAGCGCAGTCGTGAAAAACTATCCCTACACCGTGCAGGGCCAGGCCAACGCCGTGCGCGACGTCATCGACACCGTGGCCTCGATCGGCGGCATCGGCGTCGTCTACTGGGAGGGCGCCTGGATCGCCGTCGGCACGGATTCCTGGGAGGAAAACCACGCAAAATGGGAGCGGGACGGCTCCGGCTGGGCCTCAAGCTTTGCCGCGGAGTACGACCCCGGGGACGCGGGGAAGTATTACGGCGGCAGCGCGGTAGACAACCAGGCCTTCTTTGCGCCCGACGGCACGCCGCTCGAATCGCTCAAGCTGTTCTCCCTCGTCCGGAAAGGGAATGAGATCCCCGTCGTGCCCGACGCGCTGGAGGACGCGCACGTGCGCTGCGGCCTCGGAACGGAGATCGTTCTGCCCGATACGGTGGAGGCGGTCATGAGCGACAACGGCCGCCGCGCCGTCCCCGTGCAATGGGAGCTCGACGGCGCGCTCGCCGGGCGGATGCTCCGCGAGGCGGGCGTCTATGAGGTTTCCGGCACGGCGGATGGACAGAGCGTGCGCTGCTTCGTCACAACAGAGGAGCTGAACTTCCTGCCGAACGGCAGCTTCGAGGACGGAACGGCCGCGCCGTGGGAACTGATCGACCGCGGCGGCGCCGATGAGCTCGGCGTCGAGAACAAGGCGCTCAACTCCCGCGACGGAGACTGCAACCTGCATTTCTGGGGCGCGAAGAGCGGCAGCATCGACTTCGACGCCGAGCAGACGCTCGCGGACCTCGCGCCGGGGACCTATCGCTTCGAGATCTCGATCCAGGGAGGGGACGGCGGCAGGACGGAGATATACGCCTATGTGAAGATCGACGGCGCGACGGCCGCTTCCGCGCCGCTTTCGATCACGAGCTTCAATAACTGGGATACGGCCGAGATCCGCGACATCGCGCTGGCGGAGGGACAGACGCTCACCGTCGGGATCCGCGTCAGAGCGGAGGGAGCGGGAAACGGCGCCTGGGGCATGATCGACGCCGCCGCGCTCAATCGGCAGGGATAAGCGCGAAAGAACAAGAAACAAAAACACAGCTCCCCGGTTTGGGCAATGTCCCCCCGCCGAGGGGAGAACAGCTCTTTTCCTTCCGCATACTGAGGAGAACGCTTTGTCATTTTCAACAAAAGCAAGAATTAGATTTTGTAAAAAAAGATAGCGCACACGCAGTTTACAACAAAAATTCAAAATAGTATAATACATTTGTTAAAAAAGTATTAATTGCGGAGTGCGGCGTTCAGCATGCTCCGCCCCGCGTATCGCGGGCCCGTATCCTTCGGATTCTCTGGCGAAAGCCAAGGAACATAAATAAGCAAAACAATGACAGGAGGAAAGAAAATGAAGAAAATTCTTGCGCTGCTTTTGGTGCTCGCAATGGTCTTCTCGCTGGCCGCCTGCGGCGGCGGCTCGAAGAAGGGCACCGGCTACGACATCACCGTCTGGGTGCCGGAGCTTGCCGTTGAGCTGACCAAGCAGCAGATCGCCGACTTCAACAGCTCCAATGAGTACGGCATCAATTTCAACGCCACGGTCGAGCCCGTGAGTGAAGCGGATGCCGCCACCAACATGATCACCGACGTAGAAGCCGGTGGTGACATCTTCTTCTTCGCACAGGACCAGTTCGCCCGCCTCGTCCAGGCCGGCGCGCTGAACAAGCTGGGCGCCGAGGCTGCGGCCACGGTGTCCGCCGCGAACGACCCCGGCGTTGTCCAGGCGGCTACTTCCGGCAGCGAGCTGTACGCCTACCCGCTCACTTCGGACAACGGCTACTTCATGTACTATGACAAGTCCGTCATCCCCGAAGAGGACGTTGATTCCCTCGAAGCCCTGATCGCCGACTGCGAAGCCGCCGGCAGATACTTCTCCTTCGAAGTGCAGAGCTCCGCGTGGTACATCGCCTCCTGGTTCTTCGCCACCGGCTGCGTGTCCGAGTGGACCACCGGCGACGACGGCTCCTTCATCTCCGTGAAGGATACCTTCGACAGCCCCGAGGGCCTCATCTCCGTCAAGGGCATGAAGAAGCTCGTCGATTCCCCCATCCACCTGAGCTCCTCCAAGGGCACTGAATTCGGTTCCGGCGCCGCTGTCGTCATCACCGGCATTTGGGACTATGAGACCGTCAAGGGCATTCTGGGCGACAACATGGGCGTCACCGATCTGCCCTCCTTCGAGGTCGACGGCCAGAGCTACCACCTCGGCTCCTTCAACGGCTGCAAGCTGCTCGGCGTCAAGCCCCAGCAGGATGCCGAGAGAGGCGCCGCCCTGCATCTCCTTGCTCAGTACCTGACCGGTGAGAAGGCCCAGATGGAGCGCTTCGAAAAGCTCTCCTGGGGTCCCTCGAACTCCGCCGACCAGGCCTCCGACGCCGTCCAGGCCAACCCGGGTCTCGCCGCTCTGTTCAAACAGGCTCCGTACTCTGTGCCGCAGGGCCAGATCCACGGCTCCTGGTGGGATATCGGCAAGGTCATCGGCGATGACGTCAAGGACGCCACCGACGAGGCCGGCCTGCAGGCTGCTCTGGACAACTACTATGACAAGATCTCCAGCCTCTTCACCATGACCGAGGAAGAAAAGACCGCCTGGGGCGTGATCGGCACGGTCGAAGGCACCAACTGGGATACCGACTTCCCGATGGAAGCCGCCGGCGACAACGTCTTCAAGTCTGCCGAGATCAACCTCTTTGCCGGCAACGAGTTCAAGGTGCGCCAGGGCGCGTCCTGGGACGTGAACTACGGTGCTGACGGCAGCCTCAACGGCCCGAACGTCGTGGTCGAGGAGGACGGTCTGTACGTCGTCACGCTGACCATCACCGACGAGGGTGCGACCGGCACCATCACGCTCGAGAAGGTCGGCGAGCCCACCGCGGAAGCTCCCGTGGTTGAGAAGACCGAGGAAGAGCTCAACGCCTGGGGCGTTGTGGGCAGCTTCCTTGACTCCAACTGGGGCGACAAGGATTACCCCATGACCGAGATCTCCGACGGCGTGTTTGAGTCCGGCGTCCTCGAGCTGAAGGCCGGCGACGAGCTCAAGTGCCGTCAGGGCGGCGGCTGGGATGTCAACTACGGCATCAACGGCGCCGGCGGCGACAACCTCGTTGTCGAAGAGGACGGCACCTACGTCGTCGTGCTCGATATCGCGGCCGAGGCCATTTCCATCAAGCCCGCCGAGCACAGCTGGGGCGTTGTCGGCTCCATGACCGGCTGGGGCGAACAGGCCGACTTCCCGATGGTCGAGGTTTCCGAGGGCGTGTTCGAGTCCGAAGCCATTGACCTCGCCGAGGGCGACGAGCTGAAGGTCCGTCAGGACAGCGCGTGGGACGTCAACTACGGCACCAACGGCCCCGGCGGCGACAACCTCAAGGTCGAGGCTGCCGGCAGCTATATCGTCGTGCTCGACATCGCAGCCGAGAGCATTTCCATCAAAGAAGCCTGATCCGAAATAGTGTTGATCCAAAGTATAGTTGAATAACAGCTCGGCTTTGGCTGAACCGACGCAATGTATTTGGTTGGAGTCGATCCCATCGGCTCCAACCAAATTTTATAAAGGGGCAATGTTATGAAAAGATACAGCGATCTGGAATATCTGAAGCTGTCAAAGGGTCAGAAATTCCTCTATAAACTGGAGAGCTTCTTTTTGGCGATCCCCGCCGCGATCGGACGCTTTTTCCTCGGTATCGGGCGTTTCTTCAAGAAGCTCGGTCTCGGCATAGGCCGGGAATTCGCGGATCTCGGCAAGACCTTCAAGGAAGGCGACTGGAAGACCCGCGGCTCCTATCTCGTCATGGGCCTCGGCTCCATGGCGCGCGGCCAAGTCCTGCGCGGACTGATGTTCCTGCTCTTCGAAGCGGTATTCATCGTCTATATGGTCCTCCCGCAGGGCGGCCTCTTCTGGCTGGGTAAGCTGGACAACCTGGGCGACCAGGGCGTGCACAAGGTGACGGAGAACGTCTTCGGACAGACTGTCGAGCGCGTCGTCTACGGCGATAACTCCTTCCGCATCCTGCTCTACGGCGTGCTGACGATCTTCTTCATCATCGCGTTCATCTACACCTGGCGTCTCAACATCAAGCAGAACAAGATCGCACAGGATTACGAGCGCTCCGGCCGCCATCTCTCCTCCGGCAGGGACGACCTTCGCGCGCTCGTTGACGAGCAGTTCTATAAGACCCTGCTGGCTCTGCCGCTTACCGGCATCCTCGTCTTTACCGTCATGCCGATCGTCTTCATGATCCTGGTGGCGTTCACCAACTACGACGGCACGCACGACGGCCTGAACAACCTCTTCACCTGGGTGGGCCTTGACAACTTCAACACCATGCTCGGCTGGTCCTCCGGCGGCACAAGCTACTCCGCCGCCTTCGGCGAGATCCTGACATGGACGCTCATCTGGGCCTTCTTCGCCACCTTCACGAACTATTTCCTCGGCATGTTCGTCGCCATGATGATCAACAAGAAGGGCATAAAGCTCAAAAAGGTCTGGCGTACGATCCTCGTGCTGACGATCGCCATCCCGCAGTTCATCTCCCTGCTGTACGTCGGCAAGATGTTCGCCAAGAACGGCCTGATCAACCTTTCGCTGATCAACCTCGGCTGGATCACCCCGGGCAACGAGCTTCCCTTCTGGGAGGATCCCACCTGGGCGCGCATTACGGTCATTCTGGTCAACATCTGGATCGGCATCCCCTATCTGATGCTCATCGCCACCGGTATCCTGATGAATATCCCCGCCGATCTCTACGAGTCCTCCCGCATCGACGGCGCGAACGCCTGGCAGCAGTATACCAAGATCACGCTGCCCTACATGCTGTTCATCACGGGCCCGTATCTGCTGACGAGCTTCATCGGGAACATGAACAACTTCAACGTTATCTACCTGCTGACAGGAGGGGCGCCGACAAACGCCGCGCTATCGACGGCCGCGGGCTCGGTGGGCCACACGGACCTGCTGATCACGTGGCTGTTCAAGATCACCATGGGCGCTGAATCCAAGTACAATATGGCTTCGGTCGTCGGTATCCTGGTGTTCGCCATCTCCGCGATCATCTCGCTGGTCGTCTACAGCGTCCTGCCCTCCATCAAGAACGAGGAGGATTTCCAGTGATGAATAACGAGAATACTGTCATGGAAAACGGCCAGGTGCGCCTCAAGCGCCACATGGGCCTGAAGGCCAGCAATACGATCGCGAACACGATCATCTACATCATCCTGATCGTGATGAGCGTGATCTGGCTCCTTCCCTTCGTCTTTATCGTGCTGCAGTCCTTCCGCTGCGAGTCCACCTGGCAGGTCGGCTATGTCGTCCCGCAGCAGTGGGGTCTTGACAACTACATCAACCTGTGGAAGTCCGACTTCAAAAAGTGGTACCTCAACACCTTCATCATCGCGCTCGTCGTGGCCGTGCTGCAGACGATCATCGTTCTGTGCATGAGCTACACGCTCTCCCGTTTCCGCTTCAAGATGCGCAGCACGCTGATGCGTCTGATGCTGATCCTCGGTATGTTCCCCGGCATGCTCACCATGATCATCCTCTACCGCGTCCTGAAGGACCTCGGTCTGACCCAGGCCAACGCCGTACCCGGCCTGATCCTGGTGTATATTGCCTCATCCGGCATGGGTTACTATGTGTCCAAGGGCTTTTTCGACACGATCCCGAAATCGCTTGACGAGGCGGCCCGCGTCGACGGCGCGACCAGAGCGCAGGTGCTGACCAAGATCATCCTGCCGCTGGCCAAGCCTATCGTCATCTACACGGTCCTGACCGCTTTCATGGGCCCCTGGGGCGACTTTGTGTTCGCCAGGTACGTCTCCTTCGGCACCTCGGCCGGCATGAACGTGGCTGTCGGTATGTACAACTGGTTGAATCTTGACCAGATCGGCGCGCGCTACACCATGTTCTGCGCCGGCGGCGTGATCGTCGCGATCCCCGTGGCGGTCCTGTTCATGTGCCTGCAGAAATACTATGTCGAGGGCGTCACCGGCGGCGCTGTCAAGGGCTGATAAGGCCAAGATGTGAAAAGGAGAATTCAGTATGGCAAGTGTGAAACTGACAAAAGTCCAGAAAGTTTATGACAACAAGGTCGTCGCCGTGCACGATTTCGACCTGGACATCAAGGACAAGGAATTCGTCGTCTTCGTCGGCCCCTCTGGCTGCGGCAAATCCACGACTCTGCGCATGATCGCCGGTCTTGAGGAAATCTCCGGCGGCACCGTCGAGATCGACGGCGAAGTCGTCAACGACCTCCAGCCCAAAGACCGCGGCATCGCGATGGTCTTCCAGAACTACGCCCTGTATCCGCACATGACCGTGTATGACAACATCGCCTTCTCTCTGCGCCTGCAGAAGGTGCCCGAGGACGAGATCTACGAGAAGGTCACCAACGCGGCCGAGATCCTGGGAATCACGGATTACCTGCTGCGCAAGCCGCGCGCGTTGTCCGGCGGCCAGCGCCAGCGTGTGGCCATCGGCCGCGCCATGGTCCGCAACTCCAAGGTTTTCCTGATGGATGAGCCTCTGTCCAACCTCGACGCCAAGCTGCGCAACCAGATGCGCGCCGAGATCATCCTCCTGCGCCAGAAGCTCAACACGACCTTCATCTACGTCACGCACGACCAGACCGAGGCCATGACGCTGGGCGATCGCATCGTTATCATGAAGGACGGCTATATCATGCAGGTCGGCACGCCGACCGAGGTCTTTGAGATGCCGAAGAACCTCTTCGTGGCCGAATTCATCGGCGCGCCGAAGATGAACATCATGTCCACCGAGCTTGTCAAGGAGGGCGGCAAGTACTATGTCACGCCCTTCGGCTCGAAGATCGTCGTCGATGGCGAAAAGGGCGAGATGCTCGCCAAGGCCGACGCAAAGCCCGGCGAGATCCTGCTCGGCGTCCGCCCGGAGCATATCGCGCTCTCCAAGACCGGCGAGAACGCCATCCCCTGCACGCTCGAGGTCAACGAGATGATGGGCAGCGAGCTGCACCTGCACGTCTTCACCGAGGACGGCACGCGCCTGATCGTCCGCATCCCGACTGTCGATCTCTCCGCCGAGGAGCGCGCCTCGCTCGTCCGCGGCAAGGAGCTGTTCATCAGCTTTAAGGGCAAGGTCATGCATTTCTTCGACAAGGAGACGCAGAAGAATCTGCTCGTTTCCGAGGACTGATCCCGTTTGTTGAAACGGCGCCCGGGTTTCCGGGCGCTGTTTTCATTTCCGCAGCGATCCGTTCATGTTTTTCGGGTTTTCTTTTGGGAAAAGAGCTGTTCTTTTCCGTGGGATACAATCTGACCGGCAGGAGAGCGCCATGCTGAGGAAGAAAACGACCGCGATCCTGCCTGCTCCGGCCCTGAGCGTTTCGGCTGCCGGCTGCGGCGCGGCTCCGGGAAGCGGACGACAGGGCTGAGAACAATAAAACCCCCGGTACCGTATGCGGTACCGGGGGTTTTGCTTTCGGGGGAGATCAGTCCATGATCTCTACGGAAACCTTTTTGCCCTTTCTCTGGGCGACAGCGCGCATCAGAACGCGGATCTGCTTGACGATCCGCCCCTGACGGCCAATGACCTTGCCCATATCGCCGTCGGCGACGCGGACCTCAAAAACGGTCTCGCCGTCGGCTTTGCGCTCGGTCACAGAGACCTCGTCGGGATGATCGACCAGGCTCTGCACAACATAGGTCAGAAGTTCTTTCACGATTGATCGCTCCTATTACGCTTCGATCTTTTTGAGAAGACCGCGAACGGTATCGGTGGGCTGCGCACCCTGGGAGATCCAGTACTTTACGCGCTCGACGTCGAGGTTGAGCTTGCTGCCCTCCGCCATCGGATCATAGACGCCCAGTTCTTCGATGAAGCGTCCGTCACGCGGAGAACGGGAATCGGCAACGACGACACGGTAGTAAGGAGCCTTCTTGGCGCCCATTCTGCGAAGTCTGATTTTGACCATGTATATTCACCTCCATACATTTTTCTGTGATTTTTGCAAGTTAATATTTTACAAAGCGCGCACGGCGCGGTGTAAACGATTAAAAACCGAAGCTTCCGAAGCCGCCGAGGCCGCTCATGCCGCCGAGGCCGCCCATTTTTCCGAGCTTCTTCTGCATCTTCTTCATGTTTTTGCCGGAGAACTGCTTCATCATCTGCTGCATGGACTCGTACTGCTTCAGAAGACGGTTGATGTCGACGACCTGCGTGCCGGAGCCGGCGGCCACGCGCTTTTTGCGGCTGGAATTGAGGAGCGAGGGGTTTTCGCGTTCGGCGGGCGTCATCGAAAGGATGATCGCCTCCTGCCGTGCCATCAGTCGGTCGTCGATCTTCGCGCCCTTGAGCGCGCCGGCGTTCATGCCGGGGATCATCGAGGCGATGCTCTCGAGGTCGCCCATGCTTTTGAGCTGCGACATCTGGTCGAGATAGTCGGTCAGCGTGAAGCGGTTGGCGCGCAGCCTTTCGGCCGCCTCGAGCGCCTTTTTCTCGTCAAAGCTCTGCTCGGCTTTTTCGATAAGCGTCAGCACGTCGCCCATGCCGAGGATACGCGAGGCCATGCGGTCGGGGTGGAAGGGTTCGATCATGTCGAGCTTTTCACCCACGCCGATAAACTTGATCGGCTTGCCGGTCGCGGCGCGGATCGAGAGCGCAGCGCCGCCTCTTGCGTCACCGTCGAGCTTCGTGAGCATCACGCCCGTCACGCCCAACGCCTCGTCAAAGGCGCTCGCGGCGTTGACCGCATCCTGGCCCGTCATCGCGTCGACGACCAGCAGGATCTCAGCGGGCTCCACCGCATCGCGGATGCGGCGCAGCTCATCCATCAGTTCCTCGTCGATGTGAAGGCGACCGGCAGTGTCGAGAAAGACAAGGTCGTTGCCGTGCTTTTTCGCGTGCTCGATCGCGGCCTTCGCGATGTCGACAGGGTCCGTCTGCCCCATTTGGAACACAGGCAGGTCAAGCTGCCTGCCGACGGTCTCCAGCTGCGCTATCGCGGCCGGACGGTAAATGTCGCAGGCGGCCAGCAGCGGGCGCTTGCCCTGTTTGCGCATATAGGCGGCGAGCTTGGCGCCGTTGGTGGTCTTGCCCGCGCCCTGCAGGCCGACGAGCATTACAACGCTCGGCGAGCGGGAGGAGATGTTGAGCTTCTGGTTGGCCCCGCCCATGAGCGAGCAGAGCTCCTCGTTGACGATCTTGATGACCATCTGCGCCGGGGAGAGGGACTCCAGTACGTCGGCGCCGCTGGCGCGCTCGGTCACGGACTTTGTAAAGTCCTTGACGACCTTGTAGCTGACGTCCGCCTCCAGAAGGGCCATGCGTACCTCGCGCATCGCCTCTCTGACGTCGGCCGGCGTCAGTCTGCCTTTGCCGCGCAGACGCTTGAAGGCCGCATTCAGTTTTTCGGACAAGCTCTCAAACGCCATAGTTTATCCTCTCGTGCGCAGCGCGCGAATCTCCTGCCGCAGCTTTTCGGCAAGCTCTCTGCCTTCCGGCTCCAGCGGGAGGGCGAGCAGAGCGCGGACCGTCCCGTCCAGCCTGTCAAGACCGTTCTGCGTCTCGGAAAAGCGGCGGATCAGCCCGGTTTTGGCCTCGATCTCCTCCAGCGCGGCCACACCGCGCCGAATATTGTCCCACACGCCCTGCCGGGAGACGCCGCATTGCTCGGCGATCTCGGCGAGCGAAAGGTCCTCATTGAAGTGGAGCTCGCAGCATTCGCGCTGTTTGTCCGTCAGCAGCTCGCCATAGAAGTCCAGCAACAGGCTTTGCATCACTCTGTCCTCAGCCATGTCGCAGCCTTCCTTTCTGTCAAGCATTTTGACTTTACAACGAATGGATTATAGCAGAGCCGCGATCCGCTGTCAAGGCTTTTTTCTTGTCAGGGAGAGCTCGGCGCTATGAATAAGGCGGCAAGGACGGGAGAAACTAAGCAGTATCCAAATTTTTCTTTTCTGAGGGACTGTATGGACATCGTTTCTTCCGGACTGAATATCGATCTCGGCAAGCTCAACGCATACGCGGCCTCGGCTGCGCGGCTGCTTGCCGCGGACGGCGTCGGCCAGCCGCGCAGCGAGCGGCGCCGTCTGCGCGCGGAAATGAATTTGCTGCGGCGGGCCTATAAGGCGCTCTGTGCGAAAGAGGGACGCGGAGAGGAACTCAGCGGAGCAGAGGAATGGATGCTCGACAACTTCTATCTGGCCCGACGCGAAGGTCAAAGCGCGGCGGAAGCCCTGCGCGCCTGTGCCGCGCTGCGGACCGCGCGAGGTGAAAACCTTGTTTTCGCGCTCTGCCGCGCGCTGCTGCGTTCGGGCGGCGGCAAGCTGACAGAGGAGCGTCTGCAGTGCTTTCTCGACGGCTTTCAAAGCGTATGCCCGCTGCGCGAGAGCGAGCTGGAGGCGCTCGGAGCCTTTGCGCGCTGCGCCGTGATCTCCGCGCTCGCGGAGGTCTGCCGCGCAATGGAGCGCTCCGACGGAGACGCGGGGGGACAGGAGGGCTGCGCGCCGATCCTTTCCGCGCTCTTTTCGGCGCTGCGGCAGCTGCCCCTCATGGACCTTGACGCGCTTTCGGAGCGCGTGAACATGCCGGGGATGATCCTCGCGCTCGACGCGACGGGCGAGTTCCCGCGCATGGACGCGCAGACGAAGCGCGAGTATCTGCGGAGACTCGAATATCTGGCCGATAAAGAGGGAAAAGACGCGCCGGAGCTTGCAAGAGAGCTTCTGGAGCGCTCCCGCGGCGAAGGGCGGCATATCGGCTTTTACCTCTGGGATGAGGAACGCAGGCCCCGCGGCGACCTTTATTTTTCGGCGAGGTTCGCCCTCTCGGTGGCGCTGGTCCTGCTCGTGGGCTTCCGCCGGGGCTTTTGGACGGCGGCGCTGCTTTTCCTGCCGATCTCCGAGGCGACGGCGAGCCTTGCCGATCTGATCCTCTCACGATTTGTCCGCCCGCGGAGGCTCCCGCGCATGGATCTGCGCAGCGGCATCCCGCCGGAGGGAAAAACGATCTGCGTGATCTCCGTGCTGCTCACGGGGCCGGAGAGCGGCGCACGGGCGGCGCGGCGGCTTGAGGAGCTGTTCTTTGCCTGCGGCGGAGCGCACTCGCGCGGCGCTCTTTCCTTCGGCCTGCTTGCGGATCTGCCTGCCGAAAAGGAACAGGAGACGGAGCCGGACGCCGCGGCGATCGCCGCGGCGGAGAACGAGATCCGCGCGCTGAACGTACGGCACGGCGGCGGCTTTTGCCTCCTCAGCCGCGCGCGCAGCTTCGACGGCGAGTGCTGGTGCGGCCGCGAGCGCAAGCGCGGCGCGCTGTGCGAGCTCGCGCGGCTGCTCGGCGGGGAGGAGAGCGAGCTCGTCGTCCGCGGAGACGCCGAAGCGCTTCCCGGCACGCGCTATATCCTGACCGTAGACAGCGACACCGAGATCTATCCCGGCTCCGTCGAGGAGCTGATCGGCGCGGCGCTTCACCCCCTCGTCCGCCCCGAGACGGACGCGCAGCGCGGTACGGTCGTGCGCGGCCACGCTGTGATCCAGCCGCGCGTGAGCATGACGCTTGCAAGCGCGTCGTCCACAGATTTTGCGGTCTTATTCTCCGGCGGCGGCGGCAGCGACCCCTATGGGGCGCTTTGCGGCGACCTGATGATGGATGCCTTCGGCGCCGGCGGCTTTTCCGGCAAGGGACTGATCGAGCCGCAGGCGCTGCTGCGGTGCACGGCGGAACGCCTTGACGGCAAGGGGATCCTCTCGCACGACGCGCCGGAGGGAGCCTATCTGCGCGGCGCCCTGATGGGGGACGAGGAATTTTTCGACGCTTTCCCCGCCGCGCCTGCCGCCTGGTTCCGCCGTCTGCACCGCTGGGTACGCGGCGACTGGCAGAATATCCGCTTTCTGTTTTCCCGGGAGCTGCCTGCGGTCGAGCGCGCACGCTTCTTCGGCAAGCTGCGCCGCAGCGCCGTGCCCGTCGCGACGCTGATCGCCCTTTTGGCAGGCTTTTTCTCCCCTGCCCGGATGGGGGCTGCGGCGGCCGCGGCCGCGCTGTGCCTGCTCGCCGATCTGATCGCGGCGCTCGGAGAGGCCCTCCGCTCCGGACGGCCCGCGCGGACGCGCCGCTGGACGCGGGTGCTTTTCGGCTTCGGCGGCGCGATCGTGCGGGATTTCATGCGTCTGTGGCTGCTTCCCTGGGAGGCCTGGACCTGCTTGAGCGCCGCGGCGACGGCGCTTTGGCGCATGGGCGTGTCCCGCCGGCGCCTTCTCGAATGGGAGACCGCCGCCCAGGCGGAGACACGCGGAGGCACGCCGGGCGATTATGCGCGCGCGATGCTGCCCGTGCTGCCGCTTGGACTTGCCGTCATGCTCTTTTCCGACGCGGTGATCGGACGGGCGGCGGGTCTGATGTGGCTGCTCTCTCCGCTCACGGCCTGGGCGCTGAGCCTGCCCGCCGCGGGAGAAAAAACCCTTTCCGGACAGGACGCGGCCTATCTCCGCGCCGCGGCGGCGGACACCTGGAAATACTTTTCCGCCCTCTGCACAGCGGAGGAGCATTTTCTGCCGCCGGACAACTATCAAAGCCGACCCTTCCGCGGCGCGGCGCACAGCGTTTCGCCCACCAACCTCGGTCTTGCGATGACGGCGGCCGCGGCCGCCTGCGACCTCGGCGTGATCGACAAAGGGGAAGCGACGGCTTTTCTCCGATGTCTTGTCGATACGGCAGAGCGCATGCCGCGCTTCCGCGGTCATTTTTACAACTGGTACGATACGCGCACGCTCGAAGCGCTCACGCCGCCCTTTGTCTCTACCGTCGACAGCGGAAACCTCTGCGCCGCGCTGCTGACGGCGGCGGCTTTTGCCTCGGAGGCGGGAGAGGGGGATCTTGCAGCCCGCCTGCGCGCGCTCGCGGAGGAAATGGACTTTTCCTTCCTCTTTGACGAGACGCGCGCGCTGTTCGTGATCTGCTGCGACACGCGGCGCGAACGCGCCGCGGGCGGATGGTACGATCTGATGGCGAGCGAGGCCATGCTTACGAGCTATCTCGCCGTCGCGCGGGGCGAGGCGCCGCGCCGTCATTGGCGCGCGCTCTCCCGCGTACGGCTGCGGCAGGACGGCTACTGCGGTCTGGCCAGCTGGACGGGCACGATGTTCGAATATCTCATGCCGACGCTGTTTTTGCCTCTTGCCCGGGGCAGCCTGCTGGATGAAAGCCTGCGCTTCTGCCTGTACGCGCAAAAGCGGCGGGCGGCTCCCGGCATGCCCTGGGGCATATCGGAGAGCGCCTTTTTCTCGATCGACGCGGCGGGACGCTATCGCTACAAGGCCCACGGCGTGGGAGCGCTGGCGCTCAAGCGCGGGATGGACGCCGAAACGGTGGTCTCGCCCTACAGCAGCTTTCTGGCGCTGCCGATCGATCCGCGCGGGGCGGTCAAAAACCTGCGCCGTCTCGAATGGCGTGGGATGCGCGGCCCTTACGGCTTTTACGAGGCCATCGACTTCACGCCCTCGCGCAGTGCCGGGGAAACGGGCGAGCGTGTGCTGACGACGATGGCGCACCACGCGGCCATGAGCCTGTGCGCCGCTGCCAACGCACTGTGCGCGGGCAGCATAACGCGGCGTTTTTTCTCCGAGGCCCGCATGGCGGCCTTCCGGCCGCTGCTCTGCGAGCGGATGGACGAGGGCGGGGCGGTGCTGCGCCGCGCTCACAGCCGGGAGGAGCTTCCTCCGCGCCGTGTAAGGCGTGAAGAACCGCGGTCAGGCGGCCCGGGCGAAAGAGGCTTCTGCCTGCTGTCGAACGGCGATCTCACGCTCTCGCTGGATGAGATGGGCGAAAAGGGAGCGTCGCTGGGCGAACTCGCAGTCAGCGACGAGCGACTGGGCGGAACGCGTCTGACGCTGCGCTGCGGCGGAAAGAGCATTCCGCTGATGCCCACGGTCTGTTCACACTGGGAGATGAGCGCGGAGTGCTGCCGCTATGAATACGACGCAGAGGGAATGCGCTGTACGTTGGAGCTCTCCGTCGGCGGGGAGGCGAGCGGGATCGTATACGAGCTCTCCGTTTCCGGCGAGCCGGACGATTGCGAGGCCGTGCTGGAGACGCTTCCCCTGCTCGCGCCCCTCGGGGAGGCGCTCGACCATCCGGCCTTCGCCCGTCTCGGTTTTCACGCCCGGGAGAGCGACGGTCTGCTGCTTGTGCGGCGCATTGCACGCCGCAGCGACGAGGATGTTTATCTTGCCGCCGCCTGCAGCGTCCGCGCCGAGCTGCGCGCGGACAAAAAAGGCGGGAGCGGCACGCTGCTGATCCCGCGGCTTACGCTGCGCGCCCCGCTGCGGTGCGGGGAGGGACCGCTGCGCTTCGCCCTCTGCGTCGCCCACGACGCCGCTGAAGCCGTCGACGGCGCAAAAACCCTGCTCGGCGGCATGGATCGCGGCCGCTTTGTCTCCGCGGCCGCCGCGCTGCTGGGCATGCAGGAACGCGCCGTCGACGGCGCGATGGCGCTCGCCGCGGCGATCCGCAGCTTTCATGCGCGGGAGGCGGCGGCAAAGAGCGAGCTGTGGCGCTACGACGTCTCCGGCGATCTGCCGATCCTGCTTTGTCCCGCCGGCGCGCGGGAGGAAGAAGAGCTGCTGCGGCAGTTCTGCCTGCTGCGCAGCCTGAACGTCGCCGCGGAGCTGATCTTTGTGAGCGGCGAAACGGGAGAGTATCCCGGCCGCGCCCGCGAGCGTATCGAACGCAGCCTCGCCCGTCTGGGACTCGAGGCGCTGCTCGGCGTCCCGGGCGGCGTCCAGATCGTCCCAACGGAAGGGGAGTCGGCGCTCGCCTCCCGCGCGGCCTTTGCCGTCGGGAGAGCGCGCGCCGAACGCGAAGCAATGCCCGCCCTCGAGACAGGGCGGCGGAGCGGCGCGAATGAGATCCCCTTCGCCTTTGACGGCGAGGGCGGCTTCGGCTTTTCCCTGCCCGGCGCGCTGCCGCCGAAGCCCTGGCAGATGATCTTCACGGCGCGGGATCGCGGCTGGCTCGTCAGCGAGTGCGGCAGCGGCTGGATGTGGCTGCAGAATGCCCGCGAAGGCCGCGTCAATCCCCCGCCGCTCACGCCCGAGAGCGCGGCGGGAAGCGAGCAGCTCTGGGCTGAAACGCCGCGCGGACGCGTTTCGCTCTTTGCCGCGGAGGACAATGTCGTCTGCCGGATCCGCTGGTCGTCGGCCTGTGCGCGTTGGGAAAAGACGATCGGCGGACAGAAGGTCGTGCTTACCGGCTTTCTCGACCCGGCCAGCGGCGCGCGCGTGTTTTCGATCGACGGCGCGGAGGGCATGACGATCTGCTGGCGGCTGGAGACCGTAATCGGGGCGTCGGACGGCGCGGCCGTGCGCTGCGGCTTCTCCGACGGGCTGTTTCGTGCGGAAAACCCGGAGAGCTTTATCCGGGGCATGCGCTTCCTCGCCGGAGTGAGCGCTCCTGCGCATTGCCGCTGCGACTGGGCTGAGGCGGGTATGCTGCTGTGCTTTACGGCGGGCAAGAGCGAGCGCCTGGTCTGCGGCGTATGCGCCGAGGAGACGATCCGATCTCTGTGCGGGAGGGAAAACGCGGAAGCGGCGCTGGCCGCCGCGCTCGCGGAGAAGGAAAAGCGCCGCAGGCTCTTCTCTCTGCGCTGCAGCGACAAGGGGCTGGAGCACTATATGAACGGCTGGTGTCTCACGCAGATCTATGCGCGCATCGAAGCGCGCACGAGCCTGTATCAGAGCGGCGGGGCGATAGGCTTCCGCGACCAGCTGCAGGATGCGGTCAATCTGCTGCTCGTCGAGAGCGAGAGCTGCCGCGCCCGCATCCTAGACTGCTGCCGTCATCAGTACGTCGAGGGCGACGTGATGCACTGGTGGCACGCCCACCCGGAGGGCGACCGCGGCGTCAGGACGCGCTGCAGCGACGATCTGCTGTGGCTGTGCTGGGCGCTGGGGGAATATGCGGAGGCCACTGGCGACCTCTCGCTCTGCGGGGAGCGGACGCCCTGGCTCGTCTCGCAGCCGCTCGGAGAAAATGAGCGCGACCGGTACGAGACGCCGAGGGCGTCGGAGCATACGAACAGCGTGCTCGACCACGCTCTGCGCGCGCTGAAGTGCTGCGCTTCGCGGGGCTTCGGGCCGCACGGCCTGCCGCTGATGGGGGCCGGCGACTGGAACGACGCGCTGTCCGACTGCGGCGGCGAGAGCGTATGGCTGGCCTTTTTCCTGTGCTTTACCGCGCGTTCGATGACTAAGCTCCTCTCCCGCTGCGGGCGAGAGGACGAGGCGCGGCGCTGCCGCGCGCTGGCAGAACGTATGCTCGAAGCGGCCGAGAGCTGCTACAACGGCAGATGGTATGAGCGCGCTTATCCCGCCCACGGCGACATGGGCGCGCACGGACGCCGTATCGACTCGATCGTGCAGAGCTGGGCCGTTTTCTGCGGCGCGAAGCACGCCGCCGAGGCGCTGGAGCATGCGCTCTGCCGCCTGGTGGACGGGGAAAAAGGAATCGTGAAGCTGCTCGCCCCGCCCTTTGGCGCGGATGAGGAGCGATTCGGCTATATCACGAGCTACGGCGAGGGCTGCCGCGAGAATGGCGGACAGTACACCCATGCCGCGATCTGGCTCGCGCGGGCCTGCTTCCGCGCGGGGCGGGCGGACGCGGGTTGGGAGATCCTGTCGATGCTGCTGCCGGAGGGCCGCGAGATCTCCTCCTACGGCGCCGAGCCCTATGTCCTGCCCGCCGACGTCTGTGCCGCGCCCGGACATGAGGGCGAAGCGGGCTGGACCTGGTACACCGGTTCGGCGGGCTGGTTTTTCCGCACCGTGACGGAGGATCTGCTCGGTCTGCGGCAGCGCGGAGGCGTCATTTCGGCCGATCCGCCCGCCTGCACGCTCTTCAGGATCGAAGAGCTCGCGGTAAAGGGCGAGAAAGTGATCACAAAAGGACTACCCAAGCGGAAGAGAGAATGATATAATAATTCTATTACAGCGAAATCTGCTTTCCGGGAGGGCGGAGAGATGGAATACGCGAGATCGGAGATCATGAGCGGCGTGTGGCTGACCCATATCCGGACCGAAAAATTCAAAACCGCATGCCTGAGCGTCAATCTGCTGACGCAGCTCAGGCGCGAAACTGCGTCGATGAACGCGCTGCTGCCCTTTGTGCTGCGCCGCGGCACGGCCCGCTATGCCGACATGGAGGCGATCTCCCGCCGTCTGGACGAGCTCTACGGCACCGCGGTCGAGCCGGTCGTGCGCCGCATCGGCGAGATCCAGAGCGTCGGCTTTTTCGCCAGCGTCCCGGAAGAGGCTTTTCTGCCCGCCGGGGCCGATACGCTGCGCGGCGCCTGCGAGCTGCTTGGCCAGCTGCTGTGCGCGCCGAACACGCGCGGCGGGCTGCTGCTTCCGCAGTATGTGGACAGCGAGCGCGACAAGCTGCTTGAGAATATCCGCGCCCGGCTCAACGACAAGATCGGTTGGTCGATCTCGCGCTGCATCGAGGAGATGTGCTGCGGCGAGGATTACGCCGTCGACCGTCTCGGCGACGAGGAGAGCGCGGAGTCGATCCGCTATCAGAAGCTGACGAAGCAGTACCGTGCCCTGCTGCAGGAGAGTCCCATCGAGATCTTCTACTGCGGCCGCGCGGAGCGTCGGCGCGTGGAGGGCCTGCTGCGCGACGCGCTCTCGACTCTGCCGCGAGGCGAGATCAACTACGACATCGGCACAGACGTGCGCTTCAACGCGCTCGAGGCCGCGCCGCGCCGTTACAGCGAGCAGATGAACGTCGCGCAGGCCAAGCTGGTGATCGGCTGGCGGCTGGGCGAGGCGATGGAAGATCCCGACCCGGCGGCGCTGCGCGTGTTCGTCAGCCTTTTCGGCGGCTCGACCGCCTCGAAGCTCTTTGTGAACGTCCGGGAAAAACTGTCGCTGTGCTATTTTGCCAGCGCGCTGTGCGACCGGCACAAGGGCGTGATGCTGGCCTATGCCGGCACGGAGACGGAGCGCGTCGAGGAGGCGAAGGAGGAGATCCTCGCCCAGCTGGCTGCGATCGCGCGCGGCGAGATCACGCCCGAGGAACTGCATGCCGCCAGGGCGGACGTGCGCAGCGCGCTCCGCGCCGCGCTCGACAGCCCCGGCGAGCTGGAGGGCTTCACGCTCTCAACGGTCGTCTCCGGCGCGGACTATACGCCGGAGGAGCTCGGCGAACTGGTCGAAGACGTTACGGCCGAGCAGCTGGCGGCGATCGCCCGCGGCTGCGAATGCGATATGATCTATACCCTCATCGGCGACGGAAGCGGCGAAGAGGGGGAGGAAGAGGAGGACGCGGAGATCACCCTGAGCGAGGAAGAACTCCGCGCCTTTGAGGAGGAAAACGATGGAGATCCGGTCGAAACGGTATGAGTCTGTCGGCGAAACGCTTCAGAGCGCGACGCTTGAAAACGGGCTGCGCATTTGTGTGATCCCGAAGAAGGGCTTTTCCTCGTTTTTCGCCTGCTTTGGAACCTATTACGGCTCGGCCATGCGCAGCTTTCTCCTTTCGGGCGAGCGGCACGATACGCCCGCGGGCGTGGCACACTATCTCGAACACAAGATGTTCGACATGCCCGAGGGAGACAACGCCCTGCAGAGCATGACCGCCGACGGCGCGGACCCGAACGCCTTTACTTCCTATGACGAGACGGTGTACTATTTCCGGTGCACCGAAAACTTTGAGAAAAATCTGCGCACGCTGCTGCGCTTTGTCACCACCCCCTATTTCACGCCCGAGACCGTGGCGAAGGAGCAGGGGATCATCGCCCAGGAGATCCGCATGTACGACGACGAGCCGGACATGGCGGTATACAACGAGCTGATGCGGCTGCTCTACCGCAGCCACCCCGTGCGCGACGATATCGCCGGCACGGTGGAGAGCATCTCCGAAATCAGCGCCGATACGCTCTACGCCTGCCACCGCGCCTTTTACGTGCCGGGCAACATGTGTCTGTGCGTCGCGGGCGATGTGGACGCCGCTGCGATCTGCGCGATCGCCGAAGAAACGCTCGGCGGGTGGGGAGGCGAAACGCCGCAGCCGCTGATCGCAGAGGAGGACGGCGCGCCTGAGAGACTTTACACCGAGCGGGCGATGAGCGTCTCCGCTCCTCTGTTCCTGCTGGGAGCGGCCTTCCGTCCGACGCAGGGCGATGTGCTGCGCGAGCGGATCGTCGCAAGGCTTGCGCTGAGACTGCTGTGCGGCGTGTCTTCGCCCTTCTACGCGCGGCTGTACCGCGAAGGACTCATCAACCGCAGCTTTGCCGCGGGCTGCGACTTTCCGGCAAACACCGCGCTGCTGACGGCCGGCGGCGAGAGCCGCGACCCGCAGCGCGTGTACGACGAGCTGCTTGCCGAGGTCGAGCGCATCGGCGCCGAGGGCTTCGGACCCGGACGCTTCGAACGGGCCAGACGCGCCTCGCTCGGCGCGCGGCTGCGCGGCTTCGAGGATTTTGACAGCATGTGCCTTGCAAGCCTCGAGGCCGGTCATCTGGGCTTCAGCATCTTCGACGCGCCCGCCGTGCTTGCCTCCGTCACGGAGGAGGAATGCCGCGGCTTTCTCACACGCGTTCTGCGCCGCGATCGCACGGCCCTGTCGGTTGTCAGGCCGGGAAGGAGCTGAGAGAATGGAAACCGTGATCGAGACCATCCAGCGTACGTCGGCGATCAGCTTTCCGGGCCTCTTCGGGGACTGGACGATCGACCCGCCCGCGTCCTTCGCGCTTTTCGGCAGAAATGTCTATTTCTACGGCGTGTTCATCGCGCTTGGCTTTCTGCTGGGCATTACTTACTGCGCTAAAAACGCCAAGCGCTTCGGTATCCGCGAGGATGACGTCTACGACCTCGTCCTGTGGCTGATCCCGCTGTCGATTGTCGGCGCAAGACTGTATTTCATCGCCTTCAAGCTGGACTACTATCTTGCCAATCCGGGCGAGATCGTCGAGATCTGGAACGGCGGGCTTGCGATCTACGGCGGCGTGATCGCCGGCGTGATCGTCATGCTGCTTGTCTGCCGCCATAAAAAGATCCCCTGGCAGGCGATGTTCGATCTGCTGATCTTCGGGTTGCTGATCGGGCAGATCCTCGGCCGCTGGGGCAACTTCATGAACCGCGAGGCCTTCGGCGCCGAGACGGATATCTTCTGCCGCATGCAGCTCACTGCGCCGGACGGCAGCAGCGTCTGCGTACACCCGACGTTCCTGTATGAAAGCCTGTGGAACCTCGTCGGCTTCATCGCGCTGGTGATCTGGGAGCGTCGGGGCGGCCGCCGCTACGACGGCCAGGCGGCGTTGGGCTATTTTCTCTGGTACGGGATGGGACGTGCCTGGATCGAGGGCTTGCGCACCGACAGCTTATACATCGGCGGGACCTCGCTGCGCGTCTCCCAGCTGCTTTCCGTCGCTCTGGCGCTGACCGCGCTCTTGCTCCTGGCGATCAACGCGCGCAAAAAACATCCGCCGGAAGATCTGTATGTCAACCGCGCCGCGGCGGCCGCGGCGGCAGTGATCGAAAAACAAGAAGAGAAAACGGAGGAAAACAAGCATGAGTGATACGATGGAAAAGCTGGCCGAAACGCTCGGCGGTCTGATGAAAAAGGCGAAGGAAGTCGGCGCGCAGGTGGTCGAGACCGTGGACAAAAACGGCGCGGTGCGCGACGCTTACGCCCGCGGGACCGAGCGCACGAAGACCTATGCGAGGATCGCAAAGCTTACGCTGGAGCTCAATCGGGAGGGCGAGGAACTGCGAAAGGTCTACACCGAGATCGGCAGGCTCTACTTCGAACAGGCAAGGGACAGCGCCGGCGGCTTTTTCGCGCCGCTCTTCGCGCAGGCCTCCGAGACGGCGGAGAAGATCCGCTCTCTCGAGGACGAGATCGGCGCGCTGCGTGACGCCGTCGCGCCGGAGGGCGCGGAGAAGGACATCGAAGTGGAGATCGGCGCCTTTGACGACATCGTTTCCGCCGACGAAAAAGCCGCGACCGGCGGGGATTAAACAACAAAGAAAGAGAGCGCGTCCGAATTGCTTTCGCATTCGGACGCGCTCTCTTTGCTTTCGAACGGGCGGTCATTTCATTTTGGCTGCGGTGCGGAAAGCCGCGACGGTGCCGATCAGCGTCAGCGAAACGGCCGTGGATATCAGGGTCGCTCCAAACTGCAGCGGCAGCAAATTGCGTGTGAAATACACCGCGGCCAGCGCAGCGGCGTCGATCAGCGTGCGGATCAGACTCAGCGAGGAGATGGCCTTCTGGTCGCCCGCGGCCATCTTTTTGGTAATGAGCGCCCCGATCAGCCCGAACAGGCCGCCCCAAATGAGCCCGACGATCACGGATAAGGTTGTATTCATGTAATCACGCTCCTTGTATGCTCGCTTAAGTATAACACGGAAAAGCCGGACAGGCGAGTCAAATTTGATATTTTTTCATGTTTATTGCGCTTGCTTTCGCAGATACTAATCGTGAAACGGCGGCGCGCTTTTTCGCCGCGGCCGTTTTAGTCTGTTACGAGGTGAAAAACATGAGCCCGAAAGAACTGCTTTATATCGAAGACGCGCTCGGCCATACGCAGTATCTGATGACCCAGTGCCGCGCGGCCGCCAGCCAGCTGACCGATCCCGCCCTGCGAGGCGCCGCGCAGCGCATGGTCGCGGAGCATCAGAAGCTGTTTGCCAGCTTCTACAATCTTGTGTAAGGAGAGCGAACGATGAACGACAAGGAGATTATGGAAGGCATCCTGATGACGACCAAGGGCGTTGTCGACCTGTATATGCACGGCACGGTCGAGTCGGCCACTCCGAACGTACACGGGACCTTCAACACCGCGCTGGAGAGCGCGCTGTGCATGCAGAGCGATATCTACAAGAACATGGCCGAGCGCGGCTGGTATCCCAGCGAACAGGCCACGCAGCAGAAGCTGGACACGGTCAAGCAGCGCTACGCCGGTATCGCATAACAGAAAGGGACGCCGCCCTTGAGAGCGGCGTTCTTTTATTTTTTCGGCCGAAAAACGCCTGTCTCGGTGACGAGGAGGGAGAAGGAGAGGTCGTGCGCTTCACGCGGGATCTGCGGCAGACGCTGCGCCTCGAAGGCTGTTAGGATCGCGGCGGCCCGCGGGCAGCGCAAAAGAAAACGATCGTAAAACCCGCCGCCGCGTCCGAGACGATTTCCCTCCGCGTCAAAGGCCGCACAGGGGACGAGCACGGCGTCCAGCTCCTCGGGCGCGAGACACCGCGAGCGAGCGGGATCTGGCTCGGGGATCGCAAAGCGGCCGGGGATGAGCGCGCCGCAGGGGACGAAGGCCTCCATCGCGCCTCTTTCTCCCGTTACGGGGAAAGCGAGCGTCACGCCGCGTTCCCGGAGCGCCTCATACAGCGCGCCGAGGTCGCATTCGCTGCCGACCGGGACGTAGCCGAGCACGGTCTTCGCTGTACGAAGCTCGTCAAGGCCCGCGAGCAGGCGGCTGATCGCCGCGCTCGCTTCGGCGCGCGTCTCCGTGCCGAGCGCGTCCCGTCGGGAGAGCGCGAGACGCCGGGATTCTTTTTTCTTTTCAGCGAGCGCCATACTTCCTCCGCCTGTCCTTTCTGAGGAGAGCATACCACATCTCCGGCCGGGCTGCCAAGTGCTTTTTGCTTGACTATTCCGGCGTGAACGGGTATGCTTGCATGTAGGGAAACAAGCGATAAACACTATACGGAGGAAAGACAATATGATCCTTGACTGCAAAAAGTATCTCGGCCCCTGCGCCTGCGGACGCGACCACGAGCTGCGCACCAAGCTGGTCGTGTGCGAATACGGCGCGCTGAAAAGCTTTGACAAGTACATGGCGGACTGCGGCCTTACAGGCTTCCGCACGGTCATCTACGATACGAACACCTATAATCTGCCGACGATGACCCATGTTGCCGCGGATCAGGAGATCGTGCTCGAGGCCAAGGGCCTGCACAGCGAAAAGGGCCTGATCGAGGACTGCATGACCCGCTTTGTCCGGAAGCCCGATTACGTGGTCGTCGTGGGCGGCGGCACGCTGATGGACTTCGGGCGCTACAGCGCCTGGAAGCTTGGCATCCCCTTCGTCGCGATCCCGACGATCGTATCCTCCGACGGCTTCACGGCGGATATCTGCTCGATCATCATCGACGGGCAGAAAAAGTCCATCCCCATGCAGGCTGCCGACGCGGTGATCTGCGACATGGACATCGTCGCCGGTGCGCCGCGCTTTCTCACCATCGCCGGCGTGCAGGACATCATGGCCAAGTACGTTTCGATCGCCGACTGGAAGATCGCGCACCTTGTCTCGGGCGAATACTTCTGTGAAAAGGTCTGCGGCATGGCGCAGGAGGCGCTGGACATCATGGTGCGCTGCGCGCACGAGCTCGCCGAGGGTAAGGAGCCGGATTACGAGGCCATGGCCTATACGCAGATGCTCTCGGGTCTGACGATGCAGATCCTGTCCAACAGCCGCGCCGCCTCCGGCGCGGAGCATCTGGTCGCCCACCTTGTCGAGATGAAGCCGCGCGGCTTTGAAAAGGCACACGGCCTGCACGGCGAGTGCGTCGGCGTCGGCACGATCCTGTGCGCCGAGGCGTATCACAAGCTGGCCGCGCGCGAGACGATAGAAGTCAAGCCCTTCGAGCCGATCGACGAGGACTGGGTGCGCGCCGTGTTCGGCCCGCTCACGGACGGCATCCTGAAGGAGAACGAGAACGACGTGCTCAAGACCTTCCCGCCCGAGAACATCAAGGCCCACTGGCAGGAGATCCGCGAGATCATCGCCGCGATCCCGCCCGCCGAGGAGCTGATCGCGCTGTATGCGAATATCGGCGCGAAGCACTCGCTGGAGGAACTGGAGATCGACCCGGCCGTGAAGGACGAGTTTCTGGATATTTCCTCGGCCATCCGCAACCGCCTGACGCTGGCAAGGATGACGCGGCTGATCGTCAGCTGAGAGAAAAAAATAAAAAAACGCCGGAACGGTCAATAAACCGTTCCGGCGTTTTTTCTGTCATGACGTCTTGCCGAGCCATTCGTGGACCTTGTCCGGGTCCACGCCGAGGCCGGTGGAGATAAAAGCGGTCAGTTCGTTGTAGTTGAGGGACTTGATGCGCTCATAGTTCTTCATCCCGGGCTTGACGTCGTTGCTGCGGCCTTCGATGTAGCCGCATTCGTAACACATATAGGCGCTGTACTTGCGGTGGCTGTCCAGCGTCATTTCGCTTCCGCAGCGGGGACATTTCATGTCAAAGACCTCCCATGGAATATCGGTAGATATATCGTATCCCTTTTTTGACGGAAAAGCAAGAACAAAGTATGCTTCGGGCCGTCAGAAGGGCCAGGTCGGTAGCCAGCGATAGAGCAGGGCGGCGGTCTCCGTTTTCAGCTCCGCGCCCCATAGCGCGGGATAGAACAGCGCAAATACCGCGCACTGCAGCGCCGTGAGTCCCCAGACCGGGACGCGCCAGCTTTTGAGTTCGTCGCGCATCAGCGCGAAAACATAGCCCAGGACCAAAACGAGAAAGACTGAGCAGGGGAAATAGTGATACGCAAAGGTGATGCGTGAGATGAACATCCAGGGCACGAGCTGCGCAAAATAGCCCAGCAGCAGGAACAGCGCCTTGCGGTCGCGCCGCGTGAGCGCGCACCAGCCCAGGACGAACAGCCCGACAAGCCCCGCCCAGCACAGCACGGGATTGACGAAGGCGCCGAAGCTCGAACGCGCCGAAGCGTTGTAGTCGAGATAGTAGAGGATCGGACGGATATCCAGCAGCCACTGATACCAGCGCGAGGAATAGGGGTGCGTAGCGTTCACGCCGCTATGGTAATGGAACATGTAGCTCTGGTTCTCCAGCACCGTTTTCGCGTAATCCGCCTTGAAAAACACACCGATCCCGGAGTCGAGACCCTTGCCGAGCCCGTAGGGATAGTAGGAGACGTAGTAGATCAGCACGGGTACGAGCACGAAGAAGACAAGGCAGAAGCCGACGCTGCGCAGAAAAGGCTCCAGGGCCGCGCTCTTTTCCCGTACGAAGCGGCCGATCCAGTGCAGCGCCCAGATCAGGCCCAGCCCCGCGCCGGCGTAGAGGCAGGTCCATTTGCAGGCTGCGCCGAGCCCGAAGCAGATCCCCGCGAGCGCAAGATCGCGCCGCCGACCCTCCGTGGGCGGATTGCCGGTCTCGTCCCGCGGATCGGGAAAGAGCCAGCAATAGAGGAAGTAATACATCGCCAGCGTGAAGAACACGCCGTAAGTGTCGATGGTCGCGATGCGCGTCTGATTGAAGTGCATGAAATCCGCAGCGAGCAGCAGCGTGCAGCAGACGGGGACGCTGCCCCGTCCGAACAGCCGCCGCGCGAAAACATAGACGAGCGGCAGCATCAGCACGCCGAAGAGAGTACCGGAGAAGCGCCAGCCGAAGGGCGTCACGCCGAAGAGAGAAATGCCCAGAGAGATGATCAGCTTGCCGAGCGGGGGATGGGAGATCTCATAGGGCCACATCCCGCGCAGATGCTCCAGCGCCGTGCGGGCGTGGTAAATCTCGTCAAAATAGCTGGAGTTGAGAAAGCCCGGCTTCTCGGGCGTGAGAAACTGCTCGTCGGTCAGCGCGTTCTGCGTTTTCCACGGCAGAACGGTACCGTTTTCGTCATAGAGCGTCAGCTCGCCCAGCTCCGGAACGCCGTAGGCCGTCAGACGCAGGAAGCGCGCGCGGCCGGTGATCTCCACCGCGTTCCATTTGAGCAGGGCGACGTAGTTCTGGTCGAACGCGGCCGCGTCGATCCAGCTCTCGCCGTCATCGGAAAGGGAAATCGTGAAGCCGCCCGTGCCGATGACGGACCGGATCATCGCGCGGGAGATCTCATGCGTGCCGTCCAGCTCAAGCGTAAGCTGATCGCCCTCGGAAAAGACGATCGAACTCTGCGGCGCCTTTGTGTCTCCGAGATGGGAAAAGGCCGCGAAGGCGTAAAGCAGCGTGACGAGCACAAGGGCGGCGCGCTCGCCGTATCGCTGTCTGCGGGTCGGCTCGGGCCGTACCGCCTGCCTGCCGGAAGCTTTTCCTCCCGGCCCGGCGCGGCGGTCGAGCTCGGGGAGAAAGAGATAG
This sequence comes from Oscillospiraceae bacterium, assembly GCA_017403885.1. Lineage (GTDB taxonomy): Bacteria > Bacillota > Clostridia > Oscillospirales > Oscillospiraceae > Limivicinus. The sequence goes on along the minus strand of JAFRDM010000020.1, from coordinate 4,041 downwards.
AACGCCGCGATGAGCAGGGCGGTCAGAATGGGGAACAGAGTGGACAGTTTCATGGAAGACCTTCTTCAACAGCGCTTCGCCCCGGGCGTCCCGGGGCGAAGGGGGATCATCGGATGAGCTCGTGCAGCTCCTTGACGCTCGGAAGCGTATAGTCCGGCTGCCGCTCGGCAGCGGCGGCCATCTCGGGCGTGGTCTCGCCCGAGAGCACCAGCACGCTGACCGCGCCGGCGTTCTGCGCCACGGCGATATCGGTATAGAGCCGGTCGCCCACGCAGCAGATCTTTTCATTCGGGACGCCCGTCATCGCGCTGATCACGTCGACCATGTTGCGGTTGGGCTTGCCGATAAAGGTGGGCTCGCGGCCGGAGGAGGCCGTCAGCAGCGCGCAGATGCTGCCGCAGTCGGGCAGCACCTCGTCGGCGGGCATCGGGCAGACCCAGTCGGGGTTGGCGGCGATGAATACGGCGCCGCGGCGCAGAAAATGACAGGCCCGCTCGAGCTTTTCATAGACGAGCTCGGTGTCAAAGCCCTGCACGACCACATCGACAAGCTCGCTTTCGGTGTGGCCCAGCTCGTCGTTGACGAGGCGGATATCATAGCTGAGAAGCTCGCGGTGGAAGGCCCGCGTCCCGGCAAGATAGACGCTTGCGCCGGGATGGTGCTGGTTGAGATAAAGGCCGGTGGCCATGCCGGAAGTGAATACGTTTTCCCTTTCGCAGGGAAAGCCCAGACGGCGCAGGCGGTGGATATAATCCTCGCCTGCGCGGGAGGAATTGTTCGTGAGATAGATATATCGTTTCCCCATGCGCGGGAAATCAAACATCAGCTCGCGGGCGCCCTCGTAGACCTCGTCGCCGAGGTAAAGCGTGCCGTCCATGTCAAACAGGAACAGCTCGCAGTTTTTCAGCTTGGTATAGTCCATATCGTCCTCTGCCTTATTCCGGAATTTCAGATATCCTCGTCCTCGTCGGCCCAGGTGAGGGCGCAGCGGACGGCCTTGTGCCAGCCGTGCAGCAGCTCGTGGCGGGCGTTTTCATCCATCTCGGGCGTGAAGACGCGGTCGATGGCCCAGTTGTCGCGGATATCGTCAAGGCTCTTCCAGTAGCCCACGGCGAGGCCGGCGAGATAGGCCGCGCCGAGCGCGGTGGTCTCGATGCACTTCGGGCGGTATACCTCGCAGTCGGTGATGTCGCTCTGGAACTGCATCAGGAAGTTGTTCGCGCAGGCGCCGCCGTCGACCTTCAGCCCCGTGATGGGGATGCCTGCGTCCTGCTCCATCGCGGTGACGATGTCGTTGGTTTGGTAGGCCAGCGATTCGAGCGTCGCGCGGATCAGATGCGCGCGGCCGAAGCCGCGGGTCAGGCCGACGATCGCGCCGCGGGCGCGCTGCGACCAGTAGGGCGCGCCTAATCCCGTGAAGGCCGGCACGACGTAGCCGCCCGCGCTGTCGGGCACGGAGAGGGCGTATTGCTGGCTCTCCTTGGCGCTGGTGATGACGGCCAGCTCGTCGCGCAGCCACTGCACGGCCGCGCCGGCGACAAAGACGCTGCCCTCCAGGGCGTACTCCACGTGATTCTCAAAGCCGACGGCGATCGTCGTAACGAGTCCGCTGCGGCTCATGACGGGCTCGCGCCCCGTGTTCATCAGCAGAAAGCAGCCGGTGCCATAGGTGTTCTTCATCTCGCCGGGCTTGAAGCAGCACTGGCCGAAGAGAGCGCACTGCTGGTCGCCCGCGGCGCCGGAGATCGGGATCTCGCCGCCGTAGAGCTCAAAGGAGCTGTAGCCGTAAACATGGCTGGAGGGCTTTACCTCGGGCAGCAGGCTTTCGGGGATGTCGAGCAGCTCCAGAAGCTCGCGGTCCCAGCAGAGGTCGTGGATGTTGTAGAGCATCGTGCGGCTGGCGTTGGTCTGGTCGGTGACGTGGACGTGGCCGTCGGTCAGCTTCCAGATCAGCCAGGTGTCGATCGTGCCGAAGAGCAGCTCGCCCCTCGCGGCCCGCTCGCGCGCGCCGGGGACGTTGTCGAGCAGCCACTTGATCTTGGAGCCGGAGAAATAGGCGTCCGGCACCAGACCGGTCTTGGCGCGGATCTTATCGCTCCAGCCCGCGCGGACGACGCCGTCGATGATGTCCGAGGTGCGGCGGCACTGCCACACGATGGCGTTGGCGATCGGTTCTCCCGTGGTCCTGTCCCAGATCACGGTGGTCTCGCGCTGGTTGGTGATGCCGATGGCGGCGATGTCCGCGGCTGTGACGCCCAGCTTGCTCATCGCGCTGCGCGACACCTCCAGCGTCGTGTTCCAGATCTCCATGGCGTCGTGCTCCACCCAGCCGGGCCGGGGGAAGATCTGCCGGAACTCCTTCTGCGCGGTGGAGCAGATGTTGCCCGCACGGTCGAAGAGGATGCAGCGCGAGGACGTGGTGCCCTGGTCAAGAGACATGATATATTTCATGCTGTCGCTCCTTTACCTGTTTTTTGCGCATATAATTTCCATATAAGCATTTTAGTACGAAATCGGTCAACTTGCAACGGAAACTTGACGCGCCCGGACGCGCCCGCCGGGATAATTCAAAGAATTTGTAAAGAAAACGAAAAAGCCTTTGAAAAGGGCCGAAGGGAGGTATATAGTAATACTGTTATCACGTTCACAAAAGGAGTCTTCGCCATGCTGATGAGCATCATCGCGATCCTCTCTTTACTTGCCGCCGCCGCGTACGGCTTTTTCGCACGCCTCGGCGCCGCGGAGCTGTGGAAGTGCGCGGCGGCCTTCGTGCTGGCCTTTCTCGGCTTCTCCCTGCTGTACGTGCTTTCTGCTGCCGTGGTGAGTCTGTTCATCGACACGAGCTGGCCGAGGAAAAAGCAAAACCCGCTCTGCCGCGGCTATATCGCCTGCGGAGGCGAGATGTGCTGCTTCTACTGCAACGTGCGCACGCACGTCAGCGGTCTGGACAAGCTGCCGAAGGACGGCCGCTTCCTGTTCGTGGCAAACCACCGCTCGCTCTTCGACCCTCTGGCCCTGTTCCACGCGATGCGAGACTATAACCTTGCATATATCTCCAAGCCTTCCAACATGAAGCTGCCCGTTCTCGGTTCCATCGCCGCGGGCGCCTGCTTTCTGCCCGTCAATCGGGAGAACGACCGCGAAGCGCTCAAAACGATCCTCTGCGCGGCGGACTATCTCAAACGGGATCTGTGCAGCATCTGCATCTATCCCGAGGGCACCCGCAGCAAAACGCGCGAGCTGCTGCCCTTCCACCACGGCTCGTTCAAGATCGCCCAGCGGGCGAACGTGCCGATCGCCGTGGCCGCCGTCAGCGGCACGGATCTGGTGAAGAAGAACATCCTGCGCCGCCGCACGGACGTGTATATCGACATCCTTGAGGTCATCCCGGCCGAAGAGGTGCGCGCCGAGACGACGGCCGCGCTTTCCGACCGCGCGCGCGAGGAGATCGCCGCCGCGCTCAAACAAAGGGAGGGAGAGGCATGAAGGTCGCCCTGATCACGGGCTCGTCCCGCGGCATCGGCGCCGCAGCCGCGCGGGAGCTGTCCGACGCGGGCTACGCCGTATGCATCAACTATATCGAGCGCGAGGACAAGGCCGAGGCGCTGGCCGCCCGGCTGCGCGGCGAGGGCCGCGCGGTCATCGCGCAGCAGTCCGACGTTTCCGACGCCGCGGCGGTGGAAGCGATGGTACGCCGCGTCGAGCGGGAACTCGGCTATGTGACGCTGCTGGTCAACAACGCCGGTATTGCCGAACAGCGTCAGTTTCAGGACATCACGCCGGAGTTCTGGCAGCGCATTTTCGCCGTCAATCTCGGCGGATGCTTCAACTGCATCCAGGCGGTGCTTGGACACATGCTGCACGAGCACGCGGGCTGCATCGTCAATGTCAGCTCCATCTGGGGCAGCCACGGCGCAAGCTGTGAAACCGCCTATTCCGCCACCAAGCATGCGATCATCGGTCTGACGCGCTCTCTCGCCGCGGAGCTCGCACCCAGCGGCATCCGCGTCAACTGCGTCGCCCCCGGCGTCATCGACACCG
>JAFRDM010000019.1 GCA_017403885.1 Oscillospiraceae bacterium | reverse complement strand
GACGCGGTCCGCAGCATCGAGCGCTCCGTCTCCCGCATCCAGCCCGAAGAGCGTGTCGACATCGACATCACGCCCGACATGGGCAAAAGCTCGTCCGGCTCGCGCCTTGACAGCACGCAGCCCTTCAGCTTCTGACCCTTTTTCCTGACGAAACCTCGGGGCGCGCGCAGCTGCGCGCGCCCTCGCCCTATCTTATATTTCAGGAGTCAAACCGATGGCACAGGACTATAATTCCACTCTCAATCTGCCGAAAACCGATTTTCCGATGCGCGCAGGTCTGCCCAAGCGCGAGCCCGAGATGCTCCGCCGCTGGGACGAGGAGCACCTTTACGAGGAGCTGCTGAAAAAGAACGCGGGCAAACCCCGCTTCAACCTGCACGACGGCCCTCCCTTCTCCAACGGCAACATCCACATGGGCCACGCTTTGAACAAGTCCATCAAGGACTTCATCACCCGCTCCTACGCGATGCGCGGCTATTACACGCCCTACATCCCGGGCTGGGACAACCACGGCATGCCAATCGAGAGCGCGATCATCAAAGAGCAGAAGCTCAACCACAAGGCCATGAGCGTGGCGGACTTCCGCAGCGCCTGCCATGACTACGCGCTCAAATATGTCGACATCCAAAGCGAGGGCTTCCGGCGTCTGGGCGTCGTGGGCGACTGGGAACACCCCTACCTCACGATGGACAAGGGCTTCGAGGCCGATGAGATCCGCATCTTCGGCATGATGTACCGCAACGGCCACATCTACAAAGGTCTCAAGCCCGTCTACTGGTGCGCCAAGGACGAGACCGCGCTGGCCGAGGCCGAGATCGAGTATCAGGACGACCCCTGCACCACGGTGTACGTCCGCTTCCCGATGAAGGACGATCTCGGAAAGCTTTCCCATCTGGATCTTTCCCGGCTGTCCTTCCTGATCTGGACCACCACGACCTGGACCCTGCCGGGCAACCTCGCGATCGCGCTCCATCCGGACGAGGAATACGTGATCGCCCGCGCCGCGGACGGTGAAATGTTCATTCTGGCCCGGGCGCTTTGCGACAAGGTCCTGCCGCTCGGCGGCTTTTCCGAATACGAGATCGTCGAAAGCCATCCGGGCAGCTTCTTCGAGAACATGCTCGCGCAGCATCCCTTCCTCGACAAGACCTCCCGTTTGCTGCTGGCCGACTACGTGACGATGGATTCCGGCACCGGCTGTGTCCACACCGCGCCGGGCTTCGGCGCCGACGACTATCAGACCTGCCTGAAATACGGCATGGATATGGTCGTGCCCGTGGACGATCAGGGCCGCCACACCGACTACGCCGGCAAGTACGCCGGTCTCGGCACCGAGGAATCCAACCCCATCATCCTCGCGGATATGCGCGAGAGCGGCATGCTCTTTGCCAGCGAGGAGATCGTTCACAGCTATCCTCACTGCTGGCGCTGCAAGAATCCGATCATTTTCCGCGCGACGCCGCAGTGGTTCTGCTCGGTCGATTCCTTCAAGGAGGCGGCCGTCGCCGCCTGCGAGGACGTCAAATGGATCCCTGTCTGGGGCAAGGAGCGCATGGGCGCCATGATCCGCGAGCGCGCCGACTGGTGCATCTCCCGTCAGCGCCGCTGGGGTCTGCCGATCCCCGTGTTTTACTGCGAGGATTGCCATAAGCCCGTCTGCACCGACGAGTCGATCGAGGTCGTCGCCTCCCTGTTTGAAAAAGAGGGCAGCAACGCCTGGTTCGACCGCGAGGCCGCGGAGATCCTCCCCGAGGGCTTCGTCTGCCCGCACTGCGGCGGCAAGCACTTCACCAAGGAGACCGACACGCTCGACGGCTGGTTCGACTCCGGCTCGACCCACTTTGCCGCCATGCAGCGCGACCAGGGCTTCTGGCCCTCCGACATGTACATGGAGGGCGGCGACCAGTATCGCGGGTGGTTCCAGTCCTCGCTGCTCGTCGCGGTCGGCGCGCTCGGCAAGGGCGCCCCGTACCGGGAGTGCATCACCCACGGCTGGACCGTCGACGGCGAAGGCCGCGCGATGCACAAGTCGCTCGGCAACGGCGTTGATCCCGCCGACATCATCAGGGAGTTCGGCGCGGACATGATCCGCCTTTGGGCCGGCTCGTCCGACTACCACGTCGACGTGCGCTGCTCGAAGGAGATCTTCAAGCAGCTGAGCCAGAACTATCTGAAATTCCGCAACACCGCGCGCTACTGTCTGGGCAACCTCGACGGCTTCGACGCCGACGAGCTCGTCGCCCCGGCGGACATGCTCCCCCTCGACCGCTGGGCCGTCACGCGGCTCAACGCGCTGATCGAAAAGGTGGCCGCGGCCTATGACAACTACGAGTTCCATGTGGTCTCCCATGCGATCAACGACTTCTGCGTGGTCGACCTTTCGAGCTTCTATCTCGACATCATCAAGGACCGTCTCTACTGCGAGGAGCGCAACGGCCTCAAGCGCCGCAGCGCACAGACCGCGCTGTTCCTGATCCTTGACAGCATGACGAAGATGTTCGCGCCGATCCTCGCCTTCACCTGTGACGAGATCTGGCAGGCCATGCCGCACCGCCGCGGCGACGACAGCCGCAACGTCCTGCTCAACGAGATGAACAGGCCCTTCGCCGACTATGCTCTCTCCGGGGATGAGCTGGAAAAGTGGTCCGCGCTGATCTCCGTGCGCAATGACGTCAACGGCGTGCTCGAGGCCGCCCGTGCCGAAAAGCGCATCGGCAAGCCGCTTGAGGCCGCCGTCACGCTGCACGCCGCGGGCGAGAGTCGTGAGAAGATCGAGAAGATCTCCGACATGGATCTTGCCGAGCTGTTCATCGTTTCGAAGTGCCTGATCTCCGATGACGAGCCCGCGTCCGACGCGGTCGTCGGCAAAGGCTCCGAGAACGGCTCGCTCACGGTTTCCGTCATCGAGGCGCCCGGCACGAAGTGCCCGCGCTGCTGGCTGCAGACCGAGCAGGCCGATCCCGAGACCGGGCTGTGCCCGCGCTGCGCCGCGGTCGTAGCTAAGCTGGGATAAGCCCTTCCCCCTCCATCCAAAGACGTCGCCGCATTCGGTACGCGGCGAAAAATCCAATGCCGCCACCGCGGCAGATAGGAGCGTATCATGCTGTATGCCATTGTTGCGCTGCTGGTCATCATCCTCGACCAGTGGACAAAGTTCTGGGTTGCCGGACATATCGCGCTGAACACCGGTTCACGCGAGCTGATCCCCGGCATCATCAAGCTGGTGAACGTCCATAACGACGGCGCCGCCCTCGGATTTCTGAGCGGGAAAAACGCGGGGATGCTCTTTGTCATCCTCTGCGCCGTGTTCACGATCTTTGTGATCATTGCGCTCGCGACAAAGCTCATCAAGTCCTCTGTCGGCCGCTGGAGCCTGCTGTTCATCATGGCCGGCGGGCTCTCCAACTGCATCGATCGCCTGCTGAGCGGCTATGTGCAGGACATGTTCATGCCCAGCTTCATGAGCAATCTTCCGATCTTCAACGTCGCTGACATCTTCATCACCGTATTCTGCCTGATCTTCATCCTGTTCGTTCTCTTCGGCGGCAGGCACGATGAGGAGGAATATGACGACGAGGACGAAGACGAAGAAGAGGAGCTCGAGGACGACGAGGACGAGGACGAAGAAGAGGACGAGG
>JAFRDM010000004.1 GCA_017403885.1 Oscillospiraceae bacterium | reverse complement strand
GGCGAGGTCGTCGGTGGGCAGGAGCCCGCGATACAGGCGATCGCCCGCGCGCTCAGGCGCATCCGCGCCCTGATGGCGGATCCAAAGCGTCCCAACGGGTCGTTCCTGTTCCTCGGCCCGACCGGCGTCGGCAAGACCGAGCTGGCCAAGGCTCTGGCCGCCAGCCTCTTCGACGACGAGCACAACATCGTGCGCATAGACATGACCGAGTATATGGAGAAGTTCTCCGTCTCGCGTCTGATCGGCGCGCCTCCGGGATACGTCGGTTATGACGAGGGCGGCCAGCTTACCGAGGCCGTAAGGAGAAAGCCTTACAGCGTCGTACTTTTCGATGAGATCGAAAAGGCGCACCCGGACGTGTTCAACATCCTGCTGCAGATCCTCGACGACGGACGCATCACAGACTCGCAGGGCCGCACCGTGGACTTCAAGAACACGATCATCATCCTGACCTCGAATCTCGGCAGTCAGTACCTGCTGGACGGCATCGGTCCCGACGGCACGATCTCGGAGGACGCAAAGGCCGCCGTTCTGGCGGAGCTCCGCCGCGCCTTCCGTCCCGAATTCCTCAACCGTCTCGACGAGACGATCCTCTTCCGTCCTCTGACGAGAGAGAACCTCGACGGCATCATCGATATCATGATCGCCTCGCTGCGCTCGCGTCTGGCCGACAAGTCTCTGTCGCTCGAGCTGACCGAGGACGCCAAGAGCCTGATCATCGAGCGCGGTTACGATCCGCTCTACGGCGCGCGGCCGCTGCGCAGAGTGTTGCAGAGCAGCGTCGAAACGCTGTTGGCGCGCACGATCCTCTCCGGCGAGCTTGCGGAGGGCTCGACGATCACCGTCGACGCCGAGAACGGCGAGCTGGTCTGCCGGTACTGAACCGATCATACGCACAGCGCCCCGGGTGAAAAACCCGGGGCGCTTTTTTGTGCGCGGGAGCGGCAAATGCACTCTTGCGGCGAGCTGTTTTATCGCTTATAATATATAAGGTTATGCTCACTACATGATAAAAGGAGTATTTCTATGCTGAAAAGTATCTGCAGCGGATGGGAGTTCACCGAAAAATGGACCGGGGACTTTCCCTCTTTTGGGAGCGCCGCACAGGAAGTCCGCCTGCCGCACAGTGTCCGCGCGCTGCCGCAGAATTACGCCGTGCCTGCCGACTATGAGATGATCTGCGGCTATCGCCGCCGTCTCGACATCCCGGCGGAATGCGCGGGAAAACGGCTGTTCCTGCAGTTCGACGGCGCGGCGCATATCGCCTGCGTCTACGTCAACGGCGCCCTCGCCGCCTCTCACCGCTGCGGCTACACCGCCTTCCGCGTCGAGATCACCGATCTCGTCCGCCCGGGGGAAGAAAACAGCGTCGCGGTAAAGCTCGACTGTACCGAGAATCCCGATATCCCGCCCTTCGGCTTTGTGATCGATTATCTGACCTACGGCGGGCTCTATCGCGAGGCCTGGCTCGACGTGCGCGAAAAGACTTACGTCAGGGACGTGTTCGTGATCGCGGGCATGGACCGCCGCGCCAAAGTGAAATTCGAGATCGACGGCGCGTACGAGAAGGCCGCCGTGCGCATCCTTGACGGGGAGACCGTGCTCGCCGCGGCCGAGGGCCGGGACGAACTGACGCTCTCCGTGCCCGCCGCGCGGCTGTGGGATCCCGACTGCCCGCAGCTCTATGCCTGCGAGGTCGCGCTGCCGAACGGCGACAGCGAGAAGGTCTCCTTCGGCTTCCGCAGCGTCGAGTTCCGCGCCGACGAGCTGCTGCTCAACGGCAGGCCATTCTTCCTGCGCGGGCTCAACCGCCATCAGTGCTGGCCCTACATCGGCTACGCCGCGCCCGAGAGCCTGCAGCGCGAGGACGCGCGCATCCTTTCCGAGGAGCTGCAGCTCACCGCCGTGCGCACCTCCCACTATCCCCAGAGCCGTTATTTCATCGACGAATGCGACCGCCGCGGACTGCTGGTCTTCACCGAGATCCCCGGCTGGCAGCACATCGGCGACGGAAAATGGATCGACCAGGCTGTGGAGAACGTGCGGGAGATGGTGACGCAGTACCGCAACCACCCCTCCATCGTGCTCTGGGGCGTGCGCATCAACGAGAGCCAGGACAACGACGATTTCTACCGCCGTACCAACGCGCTCGCGCATGAGCTCGACCCCAGCCGTCCGACCTCCGGCGTGCGCTATCTCGAAAAGAGCAGCCTGCTCGAGGATGTTTACGCTTACAACGATTTCTCCCACAAGGGCAACAATCCCGGCTGCAGGCCCAAGGACAAGGTCACGCCCGACATGGACAAGGCCCTGCTCATTTCCGAGCACGACGGCCATATGTTCCCCACCAAGAGCTACGACACCTGGCAGCGCCGTCAGGAGCATGCCCTACGCCATGCCCGCGTCCTCAACGACGCAATGGCGGACGGGCGCCACGTCGGCTGCTTCGGCTGGTGCATGTTCGACTATCCCACGCACAAGGACTTCGGCTCGGGCAACCGTGTGTGCTATCACGGCGTGACGGACGCTTTCCGCAATCCCAAGCTGGCCGCCTCCACCTACGCATCCCAGGGCGAGGGGCGCTGGGTGCTCGACGTCGGCTCGTCGATGGACATCGGAGACTACCCCGGCGGCGAGACCGGCGAGATCTACGCCTTCACAAACGCCGAATGCGTTGAGCTGTATAAGAACGACAACTACGTTGCGACCTTCACCTCAAAGGGCTGGAAGGGGCTCCGGCACGGTCCGGTGCTGATCGACGACAAGATCGGCGATCTGCTCCGCTCGCAGGAGGGCTTCGAGCCGCTCAAGGCCAAAGTCATGCACGATCTGCTGCTCTCGGCCGAGAAGCACGGTCTGGCCAACCTGCCCGCGGCCGACAAGCTGAAGATGGGCGCGCTCATGCTGCGCTACGGACTGACGATGGAAGACGGCGTCGCGCTCTACGGCAAGTACGTGGGCAACTGGGGCGGCGAGGCTACGCGCTGGCGCTTCGACGCAAAGGTCGGCGGCAAGGTCGTCGCCTCCGTGACGCGCGCTCCCGGCGCGAAGCTGCGCCTGGAGTGCTCGGTCAGCTCGACCGTGCTGCACGAGGGAGATCGCTACGACATGGCGGCCGTGCGGGTGCGCGTCGTGGACGAATACGGCAATCCCGCCCCTTACGCCCAGCTGCCGCTGCACTTCTCCGTCGCAGGCGCGGCCGAGCTGGCAGGTCCTGCCGATGCGACGGCCGAGGGCGGCATGAGCGGCTGCTACCTGCGCACCGCCGGGCGCGCGGGCAAGGCCGTGCTGCATGTCTCTTCGCCGCAGACGGCCGCCGCGGAGATCGAGTTTGACGTCGTAAAGGAGTAAGCCATGTCCGAATTGAACTATACCGTCGAGCTGCAAAGCGGAGAGCGCTTCACCGGCGCCGCAGAGGCGCGGGGAGAAGTGCACGTCTCTCTTCCGCTACACGGAACGCTCCGCTCGGTCACGGCCACGATGCGCGTGGAGCTCGGCGAGGATGAGAAGATCTTCATGAACGGCTTCCAGACCTGGAGCTACTGCCCGGAGTATACACGCCGCGACAGGATCCGTTCGCTGCGCCGTCTGCCGAAAAAGGGCGTGGAGCACTACGGGCTCGATCGCTACGGCGATTACTATTTCGTCGACTATCCCGACAGGCCCGGCCTCACCCACGGCGAGAGCTGGTGCTATTTCCGCCTCGGAGAGCGCTTTCGTCTGATTGGCTCGCTCGACGAGCATCCCGGTTACACACTCTTCCGCTATGACGCCAACACGTTTGAGCTGACGATCAGCCGCGACTGCGCCGGCCTTCGCGTCGACGGTGATTTCCACGCCTTCGACCTGCTCTTCGCCGAGGGCGGCGAGACGGAAGTTTTCGACGCCTGGTTCGCCGCTATGGGCGTGGAATGCCGCACCAGAGAAAAAATGGCCGGTTATTCCAGCTGGTACAACCGTTATGAGGACATCTCCGAGACTTCGATCCGCGCCGACCTTCTCGGCTGCGCGAAGGTGCTCGAAAAGGGAGATCTCTTCCAGATCGACGACGGCTGGGAGAGCAATGTCGGCGACTGGCTCGAGACCGACCCGGTCAAATTCCCCCGCGGGCTCAAGCCGCTGGCGGACGAGATCCACGCCAGGGGCCTCAAGGCGGGTCTCTGGCTGGCGCCCTTTGTGGCGAACGTCCGCTCGAAGGTCTTCAAGGAGCACCCCGACTGGCTGTTCCTGCACGAGGGGAAGCCCTGGTACTGCGGCTGCAACTGGGGCGGCTTCTATGCGCTGGACATCGATCGCCCCGAGGTGCAGGCCTACCTGCGCGAGACCTTCCGCCGTGTGTTTGAGGACTGGGGCTTCGATCTCGTCAAGCTTGACTTCCTCTACGGCGCGGCGCCCTTCGGGAACGAGAAGGAGAGCCGCGCGGGCCGCATGATCCGGGCGATGGAGTTCCTGCGCGAGCTCTGCGGCGACAAGCTGATCCTCGGCTGCGGCGTGCCGGTGATGCCCGCCTTCGGTCTGGTAGACTACTGCCGCGTCAGCTGCGACGTCGGGCTCGACTGGGACGGCAGCTGGCTGATGCGCCAGACGCACCGCGAGCGCGTCTCCACCCGCCAGGCCATCGCGAACACCGTCTTCCGCCGCCAGCTCAACGGCCGCGCCTGGCTCTCCGACCCCGACGTTTTCTTTCTGCGCGAGGACAATCTCAAGCTGACGGAGGAGGAAAAGCAGGTTCTGTGCACCGTCAACGCCCTCTTCGGAGGGATGCTGCTGTGCTCGGACGACATGGGAAAATACGGGGATAAGGCGCTCGCGGCCTATCGCCGCACGCGGGAAACGCGCAGGGCCGAAAACATCCGCGTCGACGCCGACGCGCCGGGACTCGTGTCCGTCAGCTATGAGCTCGACGGCGTACACAAGCTGCTGAAACTCAAAGGAATATGCCAGACAAAACAGAAATAACCGAAACAAAAAAAGAGCGCGCCGTCCTTGCAGGGCTTGCCGCCGCGAGCATGGAGCCCTCCGAGCGCTCGAGCGAGGTCTCGATGGAGGAGCTCGCCGCGCTCGTGGAGACAGCGGGAGGCGAAACGGCGGCCATGCTGATGCAGCAGCGGCCGGCGCCCGATCCGCGCTGCTTTATCGGCGACGGCAAGGTGCGCGAGCTCAAAGAGCTGATCGAGCGCAACGACTGCGACCTCGCGGTCTTCGACAATGAGCTCTCCCCTTCGCAGATGCGCGTGCTCTCGGAGGAGCTGGGCGTCCGCGTGCTCGATCGTTCGGGCCTGATCCTCGACATCTTCGCCCAGCGCGCCCGCACGCGCGAGGGTCAGCTCCAGGTCGAGCTGGCGCAGTACAAATATCTGCTGCCGCGTCTCACGGGAATGTGGTCGCACCTTGTGCGGCAGACCGCCTCGGGCGGCTCGAGCCCGATCGGCACGCGCGGTCCGGGCGAGACCCAGCTGGAGAGCGACCGGCGGCACATCCGCCGCAAGATCCAGAAGCTGGAGGAGGAGCTCGCGGACGTGCGCCGCGTGCGCGGCACGCAGCGCCGCCGGCGCGAGAAGAACGCGATGCCGATGGTCTGTCTCGTGGGCTACACCAACGCGGGCAAATCCACCCTGCTGAACTGCCTCACCGGGGCGGGCATCCCCGCCAACGACCGGCTGTTCGACACGCTCGACACCACGACGCGCCGTCTGAGGATCGACGAGACGACCGAGATCCTGCTCTCCGACACCGTCGGCTTCATCCGCAAGCTGCCCACGCATCTGATCGAGGCCTTCAAGGCCACGCTCGAGGAGCTGAGCTATGCCGACGTGCTGCTGCACGTCATCGACCTGTCGAATCCCGAATGGGAGACCCAGGCGCGCATCGTCGACGAACTGATCGTCCAGCTCGGGGCGGAGAGCACGCCGCGTCTGCGGGTGTACAATAAGTGCGATCGCTATTTCGGTATCCTGCCGCACGGTGAGGACGTGGTGTGCATCTCGGCCAAAAGCGGCGAGGGTACGCAGGCGCTGCTGGACAGGCTCTCGGAGATGCTCAGCCGCGGGAAGACCCGGCTGTCGCTGTTCCTCCCCTACTCCAACGCCGGCATCCTCGACACGCTGCAGCGCGAGGCCGTCGTAAAGAGCGCCGAATATACCGACGAGGGGATCGCCGTCGAGGCCGTCGTGCCGGCGGCGCTGGCCGGAAAGCTCAGGGAATTCATCCCCGGCCGCGTTTCACAGGAAGAGGATCGGGAGTAAGACTCCCCCGTTTACGGAAAGAGGCGGAAGAATGAGAAAAAGGCTCTTTGAGCTCATCGAGGCGTCGCGCGGCGAAGACCGGGCCAGTTCGATTTACGACGGCTTCATGATCGTGTTGATCGTGATCTCTCTCGTCCCGCTCGCCGTGAAGGGCGAGCATCCGACGCTCGTCGTCATCGACAAGGTCTGCGCCTGCATTTTTGCGCTGGACTATCTCGCAAGGCTCGTCACGGCGGACTACAAATACAAAAGCGCCTCCGTGCTGTCCTTCGTGCGCTATCCCTTCTCCTTTATGGCGCTCGTCGACCTGCTGTCGATCCTGCCGAGCTTCACGGCCATCAACGGCAGCTTCAAGGTGCTGCGTCTCATGCGCATGTTCCGCGCGCTGCGGATCCTGCGCGTGTTCAAGATGGCGCGCTACTCCCGCAGCGTGCAGATCATCGGGCGCGTGTTCCGCCGCTCGAAGGACGCGCTTCTCGCCGTCGGCACCTTTGCGCTCGTGTATGTGCTCGTATCGGCGCTGGTGATCCTCAATCTTGAGCCGGATTCCTTTGATTCCTTTTTCGAGGCCGTCTACTGGGCGACCGTCAGCCTGACAACGGTGGGCTACGGCGACATCTACCCCGTCACGACGACGGGCCGGGTGTTCACGATGCTCTCGGCCGCCTTCGGCATCGCGATCGTGGCGCTGCCCTCCGGCATCATCACGGCGGGCTACATGGCCGAGCTCGCCAAGGATCAGAAGGAAGACGAGGAAAAGAGCGCCCCCGTACTGCAGCCGACCGTCGTGCGCGGCATGTGGAAGGAAGAGGAAACAGAATGAGGATCGAGACCGAACGGCTCGTCCTGCGCCCCTGGCGCGAGGACGACGCGGCGGCGCTGTACCGCTTCGCCTCCGACCCGGAGGTCGGCCCCTCCGCGGGCTGGGCGCCGCACAGAGACGAGGCGGACAGTCTGAACGTGCTGCGCACGATCCTGATGAACGAGCGCACCTGGGTGATCACCGTCAAGCCCTCGGACGAGGGCGTGGGCAGCATCGGGATCTTTCCCGGCCAAGATCCGCGGCAGAACGGGGAATACGAGATCGGCTACTGGATCGCGAAGCCCTTCTGGGGCAGAGGATACGTGCCCGAGGCCGTCAGGGCGCTGCTGAGCCTGTACTTCGCCTTTGGGGCCGGGCGCATCTGGTGTTCGCACTTTCCGGGAAACGACAAGTCCCGGCGCGTGATCGAAAAATGCGGCTTTTCCTACCGCTTCACCGGCAGCTGGACCACCGAGACCGGCGAGCCGCGGGAGACGGTCTACTACGCCATGGAGGCGGAGGAATTCGATGACTGAGTATTTCATTCCCGCGGGCCCGGGCGAGAGCGAGTTTGTCGAGAAGCGATCCCGCTTTCTCGGCCACATCCGCCCCGTCGAGAGCGAGGAGGAAGCCCGGGCCTTCATCGCCGAGATGAAAAGGAAATACTACGACGCGCGGCACAACTGCTCGTGTTATCTGCTCCGGGGCGGCGTCGAGCGCTATGCCGACGACGGCGAGCCGCAGGGCACGGCGGGCCTGCCGATGCTGGAGGTTTTTCGGCGCGAGGGCGTCACGAACCTCGTGTGCGTCGTCACGCGTTATTTCGGCGGCGTGCTGCTGGGCGCGCCGGGGCTGTTCCGCGCCTATACGAAAAGCGCGAAGGACGCGCTGGACGCCGCGGGCGTTTCCGTCGTGCGGCGCTGGGTGGAGACGGAGTTCGCCTGCTCCTACGCCGCGGCCGAGCAGCTCAAGCGCGAGATCTCCGCTTATGACGGCATCCTGACGGATACGCTCTATGCCGCAGACGTGACGCTGAAGGCCCTGGTGCCGGAGGAAAGGGCCGCCGCCTTCGCTGCGCGCATCTTCGATTTGAGCGCCGGTGTCGTGGAGGTCAATACCATCGGCGAGAGCTTCCGCGCGGTCAGAGTGAAATAGTGACAAAATATTTTCAAAAAAATAAAGGGAAAAGAAAAAACGCGTCGTATAAATAGATCGGAAGGAATCTCTTCCGATCTTTTTTACTCCGTTTTTCAGGAAGGAGGCGGCGAAATGGCCTGTCCGAGAGAAGAGCGCGAAGCGCTCGAACGCGAGCTCGTCGGTCCCTGGGGCATCCGGGCCGAGGATTCGAAGGGGCGTCTGCACCCCGAGGAGGAATGCTCGATCCGCACCTGCTTTCAGCGGGACGTGGACCGCATCACGCACTCGAAGTCCTTCCGCCGCTTAAAGCATAAAACGCAGGTCTTCCTCCAGCCGGAGGGCGACCATTACCGCACGCGGCTGACTCATACGCTCGAGGTCACGCGTCTCGCGCGCACCGTTGCGCGGGCGCTTCGCCTCAACGAGGACCTGGCGGAAGCTGCGGCGCTGGGCCACGATCTGGGTCACACGCCCTTCGGCCATGCGGGCGAACGGGCGCTGGACAAGATCTATCCCGGCGGCTTCAAGCACTATGAGCAAAGCCTGCGTGTCGTGGACGTCCTCGAGCGCGACGGGCAGGGATTGAATCTCTGCTTTGAGACGCGCATGGGCATCCTCCATCACACGCACGGCGCGCCCGACGACACGCGCGAGGCCACGGTCGTGCGCCTGTGCGACCGCATCGCCTACATCAACCACGACCTCGACGACTCGATCCGCGCCGGGATCCTGACGGCCGAGTCCGTCCCCGCGCGCATTCGCGAAGAGTGCGGCGAACGCAACAGCGAGCGTATCAACTCCTTTGTCTCCGACCTCGTCGCCTCGAGCCGGGACGGCGTGATCCGTCTTTCCGACAGGATGCAGGCCGCCTTCGATTATTTTCACGGCTACATGTACTCCGACATCTACACCGACCCGATCGCAAAAAGCGAGGAGGGCAAGGTCGAAGGGATCCTGAGCGTGCTCTACGACTATTACGCCGCCGACGCCGACCGGCTGCCCGAGGATTTCCGCGGCGTCGTCGAGCGCGAGGGGCGTGAGCGCGCCGCCGTGGATTATATCTCCGGCATGACGGACAGCTATGCGATGGAGAAATTCGGCGAGATTTACATACCCTTCGCCTGGACTGTGAAATAAGGCCTTCTCCTCCGGGGAGACGCGGCGCGCTGCGGCGGCAAGGGGTTTTCCCCGCGGCTCTCTCCGCCCGCCGCGTCCGGCGCAGCTGTCAAAACGGGAGGAGACATACATTGCTCACCGAGGGAGGTGATCACAACGGCTTTCCCAGACAGCTTTATCAACGAACTGGTCGCGCGGAACGACATCGTCGACGTCGTCTCGGGCTATGTACGGCTGGGGAAGAAGAGCGGCTCGAACATGTTCGGGCTCTGCCCCTTCCACAGTGAAAAAACGCCCTCCTTCTCCGTCTCGCCGGACAAGCAGATCTACCACTGCTTCGGCTGCGGCAAGGGCGGGGGCGTGATCAGCTTCATCATGGAGATCGAAAACCTCTCCTTCCCGGAGGCGGTGGCCTTCCTCGCGCGGCGCGCGAACATGCCCCTGCCCGAGCAGGAGGACGCCCGCGAGAGCAAGAAACGTTCCCGCCTGTATGCGCTCAACCGCGACGCGGCCCGCTTCTTTTACG
This sequence comes from Oscillospiraceae bacterium, assembly GCA_017403885.1. Taxonomy (GTDB): domain Bacteria; phylum Bacillota; class Clostridia; order Oscillospirales; family Oscillospiraceae; genus Limivicinus. The sequence goes on along the minus strand of JAFRDM010000004.1, from coordinate 31,566 downwards.
AGCAGCTGAGCGCGCCCGCAGGAGAACGCGCCCGCGAATACATGCAGCGGCGCGGCATCTCCAGGACAACCGCCACGAATTTCGGCCTCGGCTGCGCGCCGGACGACTGGAGTGCGCTGGAGAAAGCGATGCGTGAAAAGGGATATACGGACTATGAGCTCTTCGACGCGGGCCTGATAAAAAAAGGCCGGAACGGCGGCTGGTACGACACCTTCCGCGACCGGCTGATGTTCCCGGTGATCGACGTACAGGGCCGTGTGATAGGCTTCTCCGGCCGCATCCTCGGCGAGAACGGTCCGAAATACCTCAACAGCCCCGAAACGCCCGTTTTCAACAAGGGCCGCAACCTCTTCGCGCTCAACCTGGCCAAAAAATCCAAAAACGGATATATCCTGCTCTCCGAGGGCAATATAGACGTGGTAAGTCTTCACCAGGCGGGCTTTGACTCTGCCGTCGCCTCGCTCGGCACCTCCCTGACAGCCGAGCAGGCCCGGCTCATCTCCCGCTATACCGGGCAGGTCGTCATCGCCTACGACAACGACGCCGCTGGCCAGAAGGCCGCGCAGCGCGCGATCGCGATCCTCGAAAAGCTGGATCTCAAGGTCCGCGTGCTGCAGATGAGCGGCGCGAAGGACCCGGACGAGTTTATCAGGCTCAAAGGGCCGGAGGCCTTCGCCCGGCTGATCGAGGGCTCGGAAAACCAGATCGAGTACCTGCTCGCCCAGGTCGCGAAAAAATACGATCTCTCGGCGGACGCGCAGAAGCTGGACTATCTGCGCGAGGTCGAGGATCTGCTCGCCCGGCGGCCCAGCGCGGCCGAGCGCGAGATCTACTGCCGCCGCATCGCTTCCGAGGTCGGCATAAGCCCGGAGGTGCTCATAGGGGAGGTGACCGGGCGCCGCAAGCGCATCCTGCGCAGCATGGAAAAGGCCGAGGGCCGCGGCAGCCCGGAGCGCGGCAGCCAGCCGGCCGAGCGGCAGCTGCGGTATGACGACCCGGCCTCGGCCGTGGCCGAGGAGGGCGTGATCCGCCTGCTCTGCCGCGATCCGGAGCTTGCCTCCGCGCCGTGCCTGCCCGCGGCGGAGGAATTCTCCTCGCCTGAGCTGGGGCATATCTACGCGGTGCTGCTCGCGCGCCTGCGCGAAGGGCGCTCCGTAAGCGCCGACGTACTCGGCGGCGAGCTGGAGCAGCAGGAGATCTCGCTGCTCGTGAACATCCAGCAGAAGCCCGAGACGCTTGCAAACAGCGCAAAGGCGCTGGATGACTACATAAACCGGATCCGGCAGAGGCGCCGCGAAAAGACCCAGGGTCTCGACCCGATGCAGATCTATCGGCAGAGAAAAGAAGAATTAGAAAAACAAAAATGAGGGACAAGATATGAAAGAAGAACGCAATTATTCCGAACAGGAGCTGGAGGAAATGGCGAACGCCCTGCTTGAGAGCGACGTCGCCAACGCGGTCGAGCTGCCCGAGAAGCCCCGCAAGAAAAGCGCCAAGAAAAAGGAAGCCGCTCCCGACGCGCCGGAAAAGACGCCCGAGGAGCGTCTCAACGAGCTGATCGAAAAGGGCAAGAAGGCCGGCAAACTCTCCTCGAAGGAACTGGAGTGTCTCGAGGACATGAACCTCGACGCCGAGGCGATCGACAAGTTTTACGAAACGCTCGAGCAAAACGGCATCGACATCGACATGCCCGCCGGCGACGTGCTGCCGCCGCTGGATGATCTTGTCCCCGAGGTGGATGATCTCACCGAGATCGAGGAGGTCACGGAGGAGGAGATCAACGCCACCGAGGAGCTGGCCGACTCCTATGCCACCGACGACCCGGTGCGCATGTACCTCAAGGAGATCGGCAAGGTGCCGCTGCTCACGCCCGAGGAAGAGGTAGAGCTGGCCAAGCGCATGGCCGACGGCGACGAGGAGGCCAAGCACCGCATGACCGAGGCGAACCTGCGTCTCGTCGTGTCGATCGCCAAGCGCTACGTCGGCCGCGGCATGCTCTTCCTGGACCTGATCCAGGAGGGCAACCTCGGTCTGATCAAGGCCGTGGAGAAATTCGACCACACCAAGGGCTACAAGTTCTCCACCTACGCCACCTGGTGGATCCGCCAGGCCATCACCCGCGCCATCGCCGACCAGGCGCGCACGATCCGTATCCCCGTGCACATGGTCGAGACCATCAACAAGACCATCCGCGTCTCGCGCCAGCTTCTGCAGGAGCTGGGGCACGACCCCTCGGCCGAGGAGATCGCCGCGGAGATGGGCATGCCCGTGGACAAGGTGCGCGACATCCTGAAGATCGCCCAGGAGCCCGTCTCGCTCGAGACCCCGATCGGCGAGGAGGAGGACTCCCACCTCGGCGACTTCATTCCCGACGAAGAGGCCTCCGAGCCTTCCGAGGCCGCATCCTTCTCGCTGCTGCGCGAGCAGCTTGAGGAAGTGCTCGACACGCTCGCCCCGCGCGAGAAGAAGGTGCTCGAGCTGCGCTTCGGCATCGTCGACGGCCGTACCCGCACGCTCGAAGAAGTCGGCAAGGAATTCAACGTCACGCGCGAGCGCATCCGTCAGATCGAGGCCAAGGCGCTGCGCAAGCTGCGCCATCCGTCCAGATCGAAGAAGCTCAGAGACTTTCTGACCTGAAAAAAGAAATTCTCTACAAAGAGGGAGCCCGACGGGCTCCCTCTTTGTGTCGCTTGATGAATTGACAATCGCCGGGGCTTTTTTATATAATGATTCATTATTATTTCGATCCGCAAGGGAGGGAAAGAGATGGTCCCCAGGCTCGACGGTATCCGGCGCGCCGAAACGCTGCAGTATTTGAGCTATCACGGAAGCGCTCTGCCCGACCGGATCCGTGCCGATCTTGACCGCTGCGAAGCGCTGCTGCTGCAGACCGCCCGTCCCCGTCTCGTCTGGAAGCTCTTCTCCCTGCTTGACGACGGGACGCTGGAAGGCACGGATTACCGTCCCGGCGGCGAGGACATCCACGCCTTTCTGCAAGACTGCGACAGCGTGGTCCTGCTGGCCGCGACGCTCGGTGCGGAGGCTGAAAGCCTGATCCGCCGCGCGGCGGGCCGGGACATGGCGGACGCGGTGATCCTCGATGCGGCGGGGAGCGCGGCCATTGAAACGGTCTGCGACAATTTCTGCGACGATCTTGCCGCCTCGCTCGCGCCCCGCTTTCTGACCGACCGCTTCAGTCCCGGCTACGGGGATATGCCGCTGTCCGACCAGCACGCGCTCTTCCGCGTTCTGGATGTGAGCCGCCGCATCGGCGTGACGCTCTCGCAGAGCGCCCTGATGATCCCGCAGAAGAGCGTCACCGCCCTCATCGGCGTATCGGACCGGCCGCAGAAAAAGCGCGGCCGCAGCTGTGAAAGCTGCGGCATGTTTGAGACATGCCCCTATCGAAAGGAGGGCAAAAGCTGTGGATCCTTCTGAGATCATCCTGTTAGACGGCGCCATGGGCACCATGCTCCAGGCGGCCGGGCTGCCCATCGGTCAGCTTCCGGAGCTTTGGAACATCCTCCGCCCCGAGCTCGTGTCCGCCGTTCATCGGCGTTACGCTGAGGCCGGGAGCCGCGTGATCTATACCAACACCTTCGGCGCAAACCGGTACAAGACGGCCGGCTGCGGCCGAAGCGTGGCCGAGATCGTCGAGGCCGGCGTGCGCTGCGCCCGCGAGGGAGCAAGGGGCTATGACGTAAAGGTCGCGCTGGACATCGGCCCGATCGGGCAGCTGCTCGAGCCGTTGGGAAAGCTCGGCTTTGACGAGGCCTACGACGTATTTCGCGAGATCGTCGCCGCCGGCGAGGCTGCCGGCGCCGATCTGATCGTCATCGAGACGATGAGCGATCTGTATGAAATGAAGGCCGCCGTTCTTGCCGCAAAGGAGAACAGCGCTCTGCCCGTGTGGGCCACAATGACCTTCGAGGCGACGGGGCGCAGCTTCCTCGGCGTGACGGTCAGCGCAATGGCGCTGACGCTCACGGCCCTAGGCGTGGACGCGCTGGGCTTCAACTGCAGCCTCGGGCCCAGAGAGCTTCTTCCCCTGGTGCGCGAGCTGCGAAAATGGACGGCGCTGCCGCTGATCCTCAAGCCGAACGCCGGTCTGCCCGATCCCGCGACGGGAGAGTATCACGTCGCGCCCGCGGAATTTGCCGCCGAGCTGAAAGACGCCCTTGCGCTGGGCGTGAGCATCGTCGGCGGCTGCTGTGGCACGACGCCGGAATATATTCTCGCCGCGGCCGCGGCGCTCAAAGGACTCTCCCCCGCGCCGCGGCCGGAAACGCTCCTTCGCGGCGTGTGCTGCGCGTCGAACACCGCGGCGCTCGACGGCGTGCGTGTGATCGGCGAGCGCATCAACCCCACCGGGAAGAAACTCTTTCAGCAGGCGCTGCGCGAGGGCAATCTCGACTATATCGCCCAGCGCGCCGTCGAGCAGCAGGACGCCGGCGCGGAGATCCTGGACGTGAACGTCGGCCTGCCCGGTCTGGACGAGCCGGATCTGATGCGCCGCACGGTCAAGGCCCTGCAGGCCGCCGTGGATCTGCCGCTGCAGATCGATTCCTCCGACCCGAAGGCCATCGAGGCCGGCCTGCGCGCCTATAACGGCAAAGCCATCGTCAACTCGGTCAACGGAAAGGCCGAGGTCCTCGACGCGATCCTGCCGCTGTGCAAAAAATACGGTGCGGCCGTCGTGGGACTGTGCATGGATGAAAACGGCATCCCGCAGACCTGGCGGGAGCGTGTTGCGATCGCCCGCCGGATCCTGGACGCTGCGCTCGCACACGGCATCGCGAAGGAAGACGTTTTCATCGACTGCCTTACGCTGACCGTCTCCGCCCAGCAGGAGCAGGCCCTTGAAACGCTCCGGGCGCTGCGCGCCGTGAAGGAGGAACTCGGCCTGCGTACCGTGCTGGGGGTGAGCAACATTTCCTTCGGTCTGCCGGCGCGGGAGACGATCACGGTCAGCTTTCTCACGCAGGCGATGCACGCCGGGCTGGACCTGCCCATCGTCAATCCGAACCAGCGCGCCGTGATGGATGCGGTGGCGGCTTTCCGGGTACTCTCCGGACAGGACAGGGACAGCGAGGCGTATATCCGCCGCTTTGCGGACGCTCCGCCCGCCTCCCCCGCGCCCGCGGCCGGAGGGATGAGCCTGGACGAGGCCCTCATGCGCGGCATGGGACAGGAATGCGCGGCGCTCACGGCAGCGGCGCTCGAGAAAATGAGCGAGCTGGAGGTCGTTGACAGCCTGCTGATCCCCGCGCTCGATCGCGTGGGAGAGCGCTATGAGCGACAGGAGATCTTCCTGCCGCAGCTGATGAAGGCCGCCTCCGCCGCCTGCGCGGGCTTCGATCTGATCAAGGCGCGCATCGCCGCGCGCGGCGGCAGCGCCGTCTCCAAGGGCAAGATCATACTGGCCACCGTTCAGGGCGACATACACGACATAGGCAAAAATATCGTGCGCGTCGTGCTGGAGAATTACGGATACACGGTCATCGATCTCGGGCGCGACGTAGCGCCTGAGGCCGTCGTCGAGGCCGCCGTCCGGGAGGACGCCGGGCTTGTCGGTCTCTCTGCGCTGATGACCACGACCGTGGCGAGCATGGCCGAGACGATCGCCGCGCTGCGGCGCAGCGGCCACAACTGCAGGATCATGGTGGGCGGCGCGGTGCTGACCGAGGAATATGCCGCGCAGATCGGGGCGGACTATTACGCCAGGGACGCCAAGCAGGGCGCGGACATCGCAAAGGAGGTGCTGGGATGAAAGAGATCAGATCCTTTATCGCGGAAAACGGCATGCTGCTCTTCGACGGCGGCATGGGTACCTATTACGCTTCCCGCAACCGGACCAGCCACCGCGACTGCGAATGGGCCAATCTCAGCGCGCCGGGCGAGATCGAGGCAATTCACCGCGCCTATCTCGAGGTGGGCTGCCGCGCGATCAAAACGAACACCTACGGCGCGAACCGCCAGAACTTCCCGAAGCAGGACTGCGTCGCCATCATCCGCGAGGGCTGGCTCATCGCCCGCCGCGCCGCGGGGAACGAAGCCTACGTCTTCGCCGACATCGGCCCGATCGACGCGCGAGACGATACGGATCTGCTGGAGGAGTATCATTTTATCGTCGATCAGTTCCTTTCTCTCGGAGCGCGCCACTTCCTTTTTGAGACGATCGGGACGGATCTCTATCTCCATGAGATCGCCGCGCATATCAAGGCCGCGGATCCCGAGGCCTTCGTGCTGGTGTCCTTCGCCGCGCAGCCGGACGGCTTCACCCGCGACGGACGCCTGATCGGCGAGCTGTGCCGCGCCGCCGCCTCGGACGCCTATATCGACGCCGTGGGGCTCAACTGCGTTTCGGGCGGCCGCCAGATGGTCGAGCTGATGAGAAAGATCGGTCCGGTGGAGGGCCTTTTCTCGGTGATGCCGAACGCCGGTTATCCCACCGTGCGCGGCAACCGCACCTATTATGACGGAGAGCCGGGCTATTTCGCCGCGCAGATCGCGATCATGTACGCGCGCGGCGCGCAGATCCTCGGCGGCTGCTGCGGCACGACGCCGGAGCATATCGCCGCCGCCGCGAAGGCCGTCCGCGCGCCGAAGCCGGTCCTGATCGACTATCCTGCGCAGCAGCGCGGGAGAGAACACGCCTCCGTGCGCCACGACCCCTTCTGGGACGCGCTCTCCGATCCGGAGCGCAGGCCCTTCGCCGTCGAGCTCGACCCGCCGGACGGCGCGGATATCGCCGGCTTTATGAGCGGGGCGCGCACGCTGCGCGACGGCGGCGCGGACATGATCACCGTCGCCGACTGTCCGATCGCCCGGGCGCGCATGGATTCGAGTCTCATGGTATGCAAGATCAAGCGCGAGCTGGGCATGACGGTCATGCCGCACATGACCTGCCGCGACCGTAATCTCAACGCAACGCAGGCGCTGCTGCTCGGGCTCTGCGCAGAGGAGGTCGGGAACGTCCTTCTCATCACCGGCGACCCGGTGCCCGCGGCGAGCCGCGACGAAGTCAAGAGCGTTTACAACTTCAATTCGCGCAAGCTCATCAAATTTGTCGACAGCCTGAACAAGGCCGTGCTTCCCGCTCCGTTTCATATTTTCGCCGCGCTGAATGTAAACGCGCGCAATTTTGCCATCCAGCTCGATCTGGCGCGGCAGAAGGAAGAAAACGGCGCCGTCGGTTTTCTGACGCAGCCCGTTTTTACGGACGAGGCGCTGGAAAACCTCAAGCTGGCGCGCAAAACGCTCAAAGGCAAGATCCTCGGCGGGATCCTGCCGATCGTCAGCCAGCGCAACGCGCTCTTTATCAACAGCGAGATCTCCGGCATCCGGGTGGACGAGAAGATCATTGCGCTCTACGAGAACGCTGACCGCGCCAAGGGCGAGGAGCTGGCGGTTGAGATCTCGGCGAACATGGCCCGCCGCATGGCGCCCTATGTGGACGGATACTTTCTGATCACGCCCTTTTCCCGCACGGCGCTTGTGGTGCGCATCATGGAGCGGATCCGCAGCGAGGAGCAGATCAAATAAACTGACATCTTCCGCCCGCGGAGGGGCAAACGAGACCGCCCGCTTTCCTTTCGGAAAGCGGGCGGTCGGCCTGAGTATGCGCTTTATTTTTCCATCTCCAGGATCTTGCGGAACTGCGTTTCATAGAGCTCGCGGTAGACGCCGCCCTTCTCCAGCAGCTCCTCGTGCGTGCCGCTCTCGGCGATCACGCCGTCCTTGACGACGAGGATGCGGTCGGCCTTGAGGATGGTCGAGAGGCGGTGGGCGATGACGATGCTCGTCCTGCCCTCCATCAGCGCCTCCAGCGCTTCCTGGATCGCGTTCTCGGTGATCGAGTCGAGCGCGGAGGTCGCCTCATCGAGGATCAGGATCTTCGGGTCCTTCAGGATCACCCGCGCGATCGAAAGCCTCTGCTTCTCGCCGCCGGAGAGCTTCAGGCCGCGGTTGCCCACCATCGTGTCGTAGCCGTCCGGCTGCGCTTCGATGAAGTCCTCGAGATTCGCGATGTAGCAGGCCGCGTCAATCTCTTCCTTCGTCGCGTCCTCCTTTGCGTAGAGCAGGTTTTCGCGGATCGTGCCGTTGAATAGATAGCTGTCCTGCGTCACGACCCCGATCTGCGAGCGCAGGTAGCTCAGATCGAAATCTCGCACGTCCACGCCCGCGATCCTCACGCTGCCGCTCAGCACGTCATAGAGCCGGGGAATGAGATTGACCACCGTGGACTTGCCGGAGCCGGAGGGTCCGACGATGGCGTACATCTTCCCGCCGGGCACGGTGAAGTCGATATCCGTCAGCAGCGGCTTTTCCGGGTCATAAGAGAAGGCCACGTGCTCGTAAACGATATCCGCGTCGGTCACGTCCGGCTTCCGGCCGTTTTCCGGCGACTGGATCGGATTGGGCATGTCGAAATACTCGAAGATGCGGGTAAAGAGCGCCAGGGAGCGTGTGAAATCGACGTGCACGTTCAGCAGGCTCTCCACCGGGCGGTAGAGGCGGTTGATGAGCGAGACCGTGGCCGTGATCGTGCCCACGCTCAGGCCGGCATCCATTTGGGAGATGATGAGATAGCCGCCCGCGAAATAGATCAGAAGCGGGCCGAGCTGCGTGAACATGCCCATGACCACGCGGAACCAGCGGCCGCTGTTCTGCTCGCGAAGGGCCAGCTGCGTGACCTCTTCGTTGACGTCGACAAAGCGATCGTATTCCTTCTTCTCGCGCGTGAAGAGCTTGACGAGCAGCGATCCGGAGACCGACAGCGTCTCGTTGACAAGCTGGTTCATCTCGTCGTTTTTCGCCTGCGATTCCGTCAGGAGCTGATAGCGCTTCTTGCCCACGCTCTTGGTCGGCAGGATCAGCAGCGGGATCACGACGATGCCCACGATGGCGAGCTTCCAGCTCATCGTAAAGAGCGCGACGAGCGTCGTCACCACGGTGGCGATATTCGAGACAATGCTCGTGAGCGTTCCGGAGATCACGGAGCTGACACCCGAGATGTCCGTGTTCATGCGGGTGATGATGTCTCCCTGCTTTTCGGACGTAAAGAAGGCGTGCGGCATGTGCTGGAGATGGTCGTACATCTGGTTCTTCATGTCGAAGATGATGCGCTGGGAGATCCAGGCGTTGATATAGCTCTCGAGCACGGAGATCACCTGCGAGGCCGTCAGCGTCACAAACGCCATGATGAGCAGCTGCACGAGCAGGCGCATGTTCTTGCCCACCAGCGCCTCGTCCACGATCCGCCCGGTGATGATGCTCGGCAGCAGGCCGACCACCGCCGAGAGCAGGATCGTCACGAACACCAGGAGAAACTGCAGCCAGTATGGCCTGAGATAGCCGAGGATGCGGCGGATCAGCGCGCCGCTGACCTTCGGCAGGTTTTTCTTTTCTTCCTCGGTCAAAAATCCGCGGGGGCCGAGTCCCCGTCCGGGTCCGGGCATGGGTCAGCCTCTGCCTTTGAGCTGTCTGCGAAGCTCTTCGTTCTGGCGCCGCAGCTCCTTGTTCTGTTCCTCCAGTTCGTCGAGCTTTTTGTTCACGGGCGCGAGCTGGCGTTTGAGCTCCCTGCGCAGCGCGGCGCGGGTGAGCCTTGCCTGGAGCATCGAGCTGCCGAGGCTGAGCGCGGCGACGCCTGAGGCGGCGACGACCCCCAGACGCTTGAGGTTTTTCTTTTCCAGAAGCGCTGCGGCCAGCTTCAGCTTTTTCTGATCGACGGGAAGCTGCTCCAGCACGGCTTTTCTCGCGCGGACGGCAAGCGCGGTCTTTACCGCGGGGATGGCGGGTGATTTTTTCATGGAGTTCTCTCCTTTTCCATCTGTATGCTCAAATGATAAACGTTTTTGACGCCGTTTGCAAGAAAAAGCGTGCACATTGTGCCGATAAAGGGACACAAACGGGCACTTGCGCTCGGCCTGATAAAAAAACCGCGGATCATTGCCCGCGCTTCTCCGGCATTTCTTTGAAAGCGCTGCGCTCGGCAAACGCCCGCTCCACAGGCTTTTTGCCGACGGGTATCGAAACGCGAGGCGCGCCCTTCGCCCCTTGCGCCGGGTACTGAACGATAAACGGGACACAAACGGGCTCTTGCGCTCTTTTGCCGCGCGCGGTAGAATGGTATCATCTGATCGTGGGAGAGCCGTCTTATGCCGAACATTATCGAGATCGCCGAATTCGCCGCGCCGGAGTTGGACGTTTACGCCCGGATGACGGAAAACCAGCTCGTCTGCCGCCGCGACCCGACACAGGCGCTTTTTATTGCCGAAAGCCCCGTCGTGATCGAGCGCGCGCTGGACGCCGGCTGCGTTCCCGTCTCCTTTCTGATGGAGACGAAGCATGCCGCCGGGAAGGGGCGCGAGCTGATCGCGCGCTGCGGCGGGATCCCCGTTTACACCGCGCCGGAGGAGGTGCTCACGCAGCTCACGGGCTTCCATCTCACGCGCGGGATGCTCTGTGCGATGCGGAGGCCCGTATTGCCTCGCGCAGAAGAAATATGCCGCGCCGCGCAAAGGATCGCGGTATTGGAAAACGTGATGAATCCGACGAATATCGGCGCGATCTTCCGTTCTGCGGCGGCGCTGGGCATGGACGCGGTGCTGCTCACCGACGAGGGCAGCGACCCGCTCTATCGCCGCGCGATCCGTGTGAGCATGGGTACGGTGTTCCAGGTCCCGTGGACCTACTTCGGCAGCGATGAGCCCTGGACGCAGACGCTGCGCGGCCTGGGCTTCCGCACGGCGGCGATGGCCCTGAAGGCGGACTCGCTGCGGCTCGATGATCCGCGCCTCGCGGCGTGTGAAAAGCTCGCCGTCGTGCTGGGGACGGAGGGAGACGGGCTTGCGGAGAGCACGATCGCCGACTGCGACTGGACCGTGCGTATCCCGATGGCGCACGGCGTGGATTCTCTCAACGTGGCGGCCGCCAGCGCGGTCGCGTTCTGGGAACTGGGAAAAAGAAGCTGATGGACTATCATTCGATCTATCAAACCGAAACGCCCACATTCCTGACGCAGCTGTGCGATTCGCCGCCGCTGCGGCGGCTGAGGGACGTGGGGATGAACTGCGGCTGCGAGTACACGGCCTTTCCCCGCTTTATTTCGATCGCGCGCTATACACGCTTCGAGCACAGTCTCGGCGCGGCGCTGATCGTCTGGCGCTTCACGCGGGACGAGGCGCAGGCCGCCGCCGCGCTGCTGCACGACGTCGCCACGCCCGTGTTCGCCCATGTGGTCGATTTCCTGCACGGGGACTATCTCGAGCAGACCGCGACCGAGAGCGGTACGGCGGAGATCATACGCGCGAGCGCCGGGATCGGCGGGATCCTGCGGGCTTTGGGCCTGCGCGCCGAGGACGTGGAGGACTATCACCGCTACCCTGTCGCGGACAACGACTCGCCGCGTCTCTCAGCCGATCGGCTGGATTACACCTGCGGCAACGCCGTCAATTTCGGCCTTTCCACGTGGGAGGAGCTGGCGGAGCTCTTCGCAGACCTGCGCGTCGGGCGGAACGAATACGGCGGGACGGAGCTTGTTTTTCACGACGCGGACAAGGCCGCGCGCTTTGCCGCGATCGCGCTGGAATGCTCGAAGATCTACGTCTGCGACGCCGACCGCTATGCGATGCAGCGCCTTTCCGAGCTGCTGCGCGCCGCGCTCGCGGCGGGCGCGCTCCGCGAGGAGGATCTCGCCTCAACGGAGACGGCGGTCATCGGCAAGCTGCTCGCCGATCCCCCGCTTGCCGCGGAATGGGCCGCCTTCCGCGCCCTGTCGCGCACCGAGCGCGCGGCGGCGCCGGACGCGCGGGACGGCTGGCGGAGGATCTTCGCCAAGCACCGCCGCATCGATCCCTACGTCGAGGGACGAGGCCGCGTGAGCGCGTTCGATCCCGGCTTTGCTTCCGCGCTGACGGCGTTTATGAATGAGGATCTCGACTATTACGTTTTAGGTGAATGACATGACCGATCTGCTTGCAGGCTTGAATACGGCGCAGCGCGAGGCCGTCACGGCGACGGAAGGCTTCGTGCGCGTGATCGCGGGCGCGGGCTCGGGCAAGACGCGCGCGCTGACGCGGCGCTTCGCGTATCTCGTGAACGAGCTCGGCATCCTGCCGGGGCATATCCTCTGCGTGACCTTTACCAACAAGGCCGCGAACGAGATGCGCCGCAGGATCCATAACCTCACCGGCGACAACGACACAGGCTATATCAATACCTTCCACGGCTTCTGCGTCTCGGTGCTGCAGGAGGACAGCTACGCCGTGTCCTACCCCAAACGCTTTCTGGTGCTGGACAACTCCGACGTGGACGCGATGCTGCGCGTGATCTATGAGGAGCGCGGCCTTTCGCTGCGCGACATGACCTTTGCCGCGGCGCGCGACATGATCGAGATCGAAAAGCTGAAGAACCGCCCGGAATATTACCGCGAGCTCATCGCGCTCTCGCCCGACGAGCTCAAAGAGAAATACGACCGCGCGGACACGGCGCGGGACATCATCTTCTTCGGTTACCTCTGGCAGGAAAAAAAGTGCTTCGCGCTCGATTACAACGATCTGATCGTCTTTACGCTGCATATCTTCGAGGAAAACGAGACGGTCCGTCTCAAATGGCAGAAACGGCTCGAATACATCATGATCGACGAGTTCCAGGACATTGACGAGCCGCAGTACAGGCTGATGAAAGCGCTGTGCGCGTATCATAAAAACCTCTTCATCGTCGGCGACCCGGATCAGACGATCTATACCTGGCGCGGGGCGAACCAGCGGTATCTGCTGGACTTCGACAGGGATTATCCCTCGACTCGCACGATCATGATGATGCAGAACTACCGTTCTACGCCGCAGATCCTCGCGGCGGCCAACGCGCTGATCGCGAAAAACGCCGGCCGCATCAAAAAAGAGCTGCTCCCCACGCTGCCGGACGGGCAGAGCGTGCTGTGCCACTATGCCGAAAACAGCGAGGCCGAGGCGAAATGGATCCTTGCGCAGATCCGACAGCTGGAGAGTGCGGGCGTGCCCCTGCGCGAGATCGCAGTGCTCTACCGCGCGCACTATGTCACCCGCAGCCTCGAAGAGCTGTTTTTGAAGGAAAAGCTCCCCTATACGATCTACAGCGGCGTGCAGTTTTTCGACCGCATGGAGATCAAGGACGCGCTCTCCTATCTGCGCATGCTCTGCTACCGGGACGACCTGAGCTTTCTGCGCACGGCAAACGCGCCGCGGCGCAACCTCGGACAGCGGCGCATGGCCTTTCTGCGCGAATGGGCCGAGGAGCACGGCTGCACGCTCTACGAGGCGCTCTGCCGCACGCGGGAGGATGAGATCTTCCGCGGCACAAAGGCGGCAAAATACATCTCGCTCATTGAGTATTACACGACCCTCGCCGAAACCCGCCCGGTCTCGGAGCTGCTCAGCGCGGTATTGGCCGAGAGCGGCTATGAGGAGATGCTGCGCACCGAGGGCTCGCAGGAGAGGCTCGACAATCTCGCCGAGCTCAAGCAGTCGATCTACGAATACGAGACGAGCTGCGGCGAGGAGTGCACGCTCGAGCATTATCTCAAGCATGTCGCGCTCTTCACGAACGCCGACACCGCCGAGGCGCCGGACAAGATCAAGCTGATGACCGTTCACAGCGCCAAGGGCCTGGAGTTCCCCTATGTCTTTCTCTGCGCGATGAACGAGGGCGTCTTCCCCGGCCGCAAGACCGTGACCCTGCCCGGCATGGAGGAGGAGCGGCGTCTCGCCTTCGTGGCCGTGACGCGGGCGGAGAAGCGGCTGTACCTCTCCGAGAGCGCCGGCCGCAGCTTCGACGGCGCGCCGAAATACCCCTCGCGCTTTCTGCTCGACATCGGGGAGGAGCAGATGGAGCTGACCGCGCCGCCGCGCGCGGACCTGATCGCGGACGCGCGGGAGTATATCGCCTTCAGCGAAAAATATCTGCCCGAGCGGGCAGAGAAAAACGCCTTTCCCGTCGGGACGCGCGTGCGCCACCCGATCATGGGCGAAGGGACGGTGGATGCGCTCGACACGGAAAAGGGCGCGTATCTGATCAAATTCGACTGCATGGAGACGGCGCGCGCGATCTCCTTTAAGGCCAGGCTGGAGCGCGCGGAGCAATAAAGAGAGAAAAAAACCGGCTGTGCCTTTGGCACAGCCGGTCTTTTCGGTCTCAGTCAGTGTTTTCCCTTGTAGCGCAGGAACGAGCGCAGGGGCAGATCAAAGTTCAGCACCTGCCAGCAAAGGCGGCTCTTCTTTCTGCGTTTGAAGAAGAAGGTGAACATCGCCTTTGTGATCATGCAGGCCGCCCAGCCGGAAAACACGCCGATGATCACGGCCGCGGCCGCGTCGCTGGGGAAGTGGGCCATCAGATAGCAGCGCGCGAGGCACATCAGCAAAACGACGCACGCTCCGGGCAGCAGCCAGCGCTTGCCGCGCATGAAGAACAGCGCGCTCGTACCCGCCGCCGCCGCGGTGACGTGGCCGGAGGGGAAGGAAAAGCCGTCCTCGGCCGGAGAGCCGATCGCCTGCCACCATTCGCGGTAGACGGAGAGGGTCTCAAAGGGTCTCGGCCGCGCGACCCAGTCCTTCAGGATGATGTTTGTGATCAGCGCGCCGCAGCACACCGCGCCGAAGATGCACACGCCGAGCGGCCGTGTTCTGGCAAAGCACATCAGCGCCAGCGCGAGCAGGAAGAACAGGATCCCCTTCTCGCCCAGCAGCGTGATGAGCTTGCAAAGCGGCGTGAGCAGAACGCCCGCATGCCCGGCAAGCGTATGCATCAGGCTGAGGATCCCAAGGTCGAAGCCCGAAAAAGCATCCATCAGCCATGAGGCGGCCGCTGTCATCTCCATTGCGCAAGAACCTCCCGGTCGGTTTCGTTTACCCGCATTTTATCACAGCTTCCGGGAAGATACAATCGGGAAAAGAAGAAAAGAAGAGCGGCCCTGCCTTGCACCGGAGGGCGGCCCTGTGTTATAATCGCCCGGGAAAACCTTTTTTGGGGAGAAAAGACATGATCTTTGACGAGATAAACGCACTGGTCCGCTACGGGCTGGAAAAAGGACTGATCGGGCCGGAGGACGAGATCTGGGCCCGCAACCGTCTGCTGGATATCCTGGAGCTCGACGGCTATGCGCCCGCGGGAGAAAAAGCCGGGGAAAGCCTCGAGACGATCCTGAAGGCGCTCCTCGACGACGCCGCAGAGCGCGGCCTTATCGACGGCGGCATCACGAGCCGCGACCTGCTGGACACGAAGCTGATGGGCGTGCTTACCCCTCGGCCCTCCGACGTGATCGCGACCTTCCGCGCATTGTATGACGGCGATCCGCAGGCCGCCACCGACTGGTATTACCGCTTTTCCTGCGACACGGATTATATCCGCCGCTACCGCATCGCGAAGGACCGCAAGTGGAAGGCCCCGACGGAATACGGTGAGCTTGACATCACGATCAACCTCTCCAAGCCCGAAAAGGACCCGCGCGCCATCGCCGCGGCCCGCAGCGCGAAGCCCACGGGTTACCCCAAGTGCCTGCTCTGCCGCGAGGCTGAGGGCTATGCCGGCCGCGCGGACTATCCGGCCCGCGAAAACCACCGTCTCATCCCGCTCACGCTCGCGGGAGAGAACTGGTTTCTGCAGTATTCGCCCTATGTGTACTACAACGAGCATTGCATCGCGCTCAACAGCGAGCACCGTCCGATGAAGGTCGACCGTTCGGCTTTCCGCCGTCTGCTGGATTTCGTCACGCTTTTCCCCCACTATTTTATCGGCTCGAACGCCGACCTGCCGATCGTAGGCGGCTCGATCCTCAGCCATGATCATTTCCAGGGCGGGCGCTATGAGTTTGCCATGGCCCGCGCCGCGGTGGAGCGAGAGCTCCGCTTCCCTGGTTTCGAGGACGTCCGGGCGGGGATTCTGCGCTGGCCGATGAGCGTCATCCGCCTGCGCTGCGCCGACAGCGAGCGCCTCGTTGAGCTTGCCGGCCGGATCTTGGACGCCTGGCGCGCCTATTCCGATCCGAGCGTGTCCGTCTTTGCGGAGACCGGGGGCGAGCTCCACAACACGATCACGCCGATCGCCCGCCGCCGCGGAGAGGATTTCGAGCTCGATCTCGTGCTGCGCAACAATCTCACGACCGAGGAACACCCCCTCGGCCTGTTCCATCCGCACGCAGAGCTGCACCACATCAAAAAGGAGAACATCGGCCTGATCGAGGTCATGGGTCTTGCGGTGCTGCCCGCACGCCTGCTTGAGGAGCTTGCCGAGCTGGGCCGCCGCCTCGCCGCGGACGAGGAGCTTTCCGCCTCTCCGCTGACGGACAAGCATGCTCCCTGGGCCGAGGAACTGAAAAAGAAATACGACTTCACCGCAGACAACGCCGAGGCTATCCTGCAAAAGGAAGTCGGCGAGGTGTTCAAGACCGTGCTCGAGCACGCCGGCGTGTTCAAGCGCGACGAGGCCGGCCGCGCCGCCCTTCTTCGCTTTGCCGAAAGCGTGCGGTAATTCGCCGGGAAAGCCAAAGTCCTTTCTCCCGCCTGTGCAGGAGAAAGGACTTTGTTTTTCTTTTCGGCCGGGCTTCATCTCTTCAGCGCCATACGGATCTCCGCGGCAGCGATGTTTGGATGAAAGCTCTCCGTCCCGTCGGGACGAAAGCCGCACTTTTCGTAAAAGCGGATGGCCCGCTTATTCTCCTTCAGCACCCACAGGCAGACCGTCGGATAGTCCCGCAGCCGCTTGAGCCCCGCGTCCATCAGACGGCGGGCGAGCCCCGTGCCGTAGCACTCGCTCAGCACATACAGCGCGAAGATCTCGCCGACCCCCGGGGCCTCCTCGCCGCGGTCGCCCCAGCAGACAAAGCCGAGCACGCGTTCGCCGTCCTTTGCTACGAAGGTATTCTCCGTCCAGCTGAAGGCCAGCTTCTCGCAGCGCTCCGGCGTGAGCTTGTCGAGATAGTCCGGGCTGACCATCCCCGCGTAGGCCTCGTGCCATGCGCTCCAATGCACGAAGGCCTTTCCGCGTATCTCCGCGTCGGTCTCCATCTTTTTGATCGTGATGCTCATGCGATCAGAGCTCCTTTTTCATATAGCGCGGCGCGTACTCCCGATAGCCGTGCTTGGGATAAAACGCGTAGGCCTCATACCACTGTTCGCGCGGCTCGCCCAAATGCACATGAGAGAGCGTGATGCCCCGACGGCGCATGGACTCCTCCGCCGTTTGCAGCAGCATCGACCCAACGCCTTGGCGCTTTTTCTCTGCCTTGACGTACAGCCGATGGACAAAAGCCTCGGCGCGGTCGGGGAGCTTGGAATAGCCGACGCAGCCGATCACGCGCTCGTCCCCGTCGAGGGCCAGCCAAAAGCCGTCGCCGCGTGCGAGGTAGTTTGACGGAATATCCAGCAGGTCCTCGTTGAGCCGCGGCCGCCGTCCGAGCGCATCCTTGGCCTGCAGGACCATAAAGATCATGTCATCCCTGTATTTCTCGTCATATTCGATGATCCGCATGGCTATTCTCCTCTATCGGTGGATATACAGCCTCGTCGGGTGGTCCTCGCCGTCGCCCTGCGCAAAGCAGAAGAATTCCCAGCCGCAGCGCTCGTAAAAGCCCGTGTGGTCCGTGACGAGATAGACCGGACTGACGCCGTGCGCGCGCAGATCCTCCACCGTGAGGTCCAGCAGCCGCCCCGCGACGCCGCGGCCGCGGTACGCCTCCTCGGTATAGACGGCGCAGACGTTGGGGAAGAGGTCCTTGCGGTCGTGAAAGTCGTTGTCGATCACGCCCATGCCGCCGACGATCTCCTCGCCGTCAAGGCAGAGATACCAGCCGTACTCGGTCTCGGCCGCGAGATAGGCGTCCATGCACTCGAGGTACGCCTCCTCCGGCACGCCCCATTTGCCGCTGAACCACGCCGCGGCCTTTCCTTTCAGCTCCGGGCGTTCCCGGAGCGTGACGTATGCAAGCTCGCTCATTTTTTCTCCTCACCATGTCAGACTGCGCGCATCGAGCGGTTCTTCACCGGAGAGAATGCGCCGCAGCGCGTCGCGGCAGACGTCCATCGCGCCGGAAAGATACTCCTCCAGCAGCGCCTCGGTCATATAGTGCGTCGTGCCCTGTGGATCCTCGGTGAAATCGCCGCGCATCTCCTCCAGGAAATCCTTCAGCAGAAAGGGATACAGGCGGTTGATCGGCTCGCGCTCAAAGCCCGCGGGAAAAACGAGCTCGTCGCGCAGGCCCCGGCTCCGCACGATATACGCGTTGAGCAGATGATAGTCGTTGTGCAGCACCGCGACTTTTTCCCGCGTCATATGCCTTTCCGGGAAGCCGATCTTTTTCCAAAAGCGGCGGTAGCAGGCGTCCTCGACGAGGTGCATGTAATAGCCCAAATACAGCCCGTCGGTCTCGACGAGCGGGGCGAACTCGCGGCGGAAACGCTCAAAGTCGGAAAAGCGCACGCTCCGTCCGCCGAGCAGGGCGTCGGATTGATAATGCGTCAGGTTCCGATAGACGAGATCCTCGATCGCATCCGGCAGCACGTTGCCGACGCGAAAGCGGTCTACGTCGCGCACGCCCAGGCCGATCAGCTCCTCGCCGATGAGATAGTGGATCGTTCTCTGCGCCACGTTCTCAGTCCTTTCGGTAAGCTTTCAGCACCGATGCAGCCACATCCGCCATGCCGTCGCGCACATGCGCGGGCGAGAGGATCTCCGCCTCCGTGCCGAACCCGAAGACCCAGGCGTAGAACTGCGGGCTGACGACGGCCTCGATCGAGACGGAAAAGTGCTCGTCGTCCTCGCGGATCAGCATCACATCGCGGCCAAAGCGGTCGATCACCGCGCCGGCGAGATGGTTGGAAAAACGCAGACGGACGGTCTCGGCCTCGCCGGCAAACATGCCGAAAACTTTCTTCGTATAGGCCGACATGTCCACCTTTTTGAAGGCCTCCCTGCCGTCGCGGAAGCTCTCGAGCGTGGAGATCTGCGTCATCTTGTCCACGCGATAGTGGCGGATCTGCTCGGTCTCGGCGTCGTAAGCGAGCATGTAATAGTTTTCGTCGTCCCACATCAGCGCGTAGGGACTCAGCTCGTAAAAGGCCCCGTCGCGGCGATAGCGCCGCTCTTTTTTTACCGTGTACTCGAAATACAGAAAGCGGATTTTTTTGTCCGCCGTGATGGCCGAGGAGATCTCGTCGACGTTGTAGTAGACGCTCTCGTTCATGCTCTTGACGCGGTTGCGCACATAGACCTGCCGCTGGAGCAGGACCGCATCGTGCACGCTCGCGAGGCTTTCGATCTTGCGGATCAGCGCGAGGGTCTTGCGCTGGGTGATAAATTTGGAGGACTGCACGCTGTCTACGAGCAGCTTGAGCTCCGGCAGTTCAAACTCCCGCGTGCCGACGTAATAGCCTACCGTCTTGCCGCGCGCCTGCACGATGTCCAGCCCGAATTCCCGCAGCGCTTCCAGATCGCCGTACAGGCTCTTGCGCTCGGCGAGGATGCCGTGCGCGGCGAGCATTTCCACCATCTGCGCGATGCCGACGGGGTGCGCCTCGTCGGAGTGCTGGGTGAGATACTGCATCAGATACAGCAGCTTGAGCTTCTGCTTTTGGGATCTTGCCATATTTCCCGCCTCGCTTTCTCTTGTTTCCCGGTCCATTATATCAAAATCACTGTCCTGTTAAAAGGACTTTGTTTTGTAACCGGCAAAAAGGATCCGCCTCTCCGTCGTCGTAGGGGCGGATCCTTTCTCTCTTGTAGACCTTCGCCTTTTCCGCGCGGCGCGTCACGGGGCTCAGGCCGCCCCAATCGCCGCGTTTCCGGCGGTCGAGCTCGCGCTTTTTCTTTTTTGAGAGTTTGTCGTAAGGGATGAACTTCATTCTCGTTCCGCCTCTTTCTTTCTTTTCCGCAAAGTGCTATACTGATATCGATCCATTTTCAGAAACAGGAAGGTTTTTTTATGACTGTCAACGAGATCTGCCTTCTTATGTGCGAGGCCGAGCGCCGGGCCGCCAGGCTGATGCTGCGGGCGCACGATATCCTCACCGAGAACAAGACCGGCGCGCGCGACGTCGTGACCGAATACGACCGCCGCGTGCAGGAGCAGCTGATCGGCGAGCTGCGCGCCGCGCTTCCCCAGGCGCATTTCTTCTGTGAGGAGCTGGACGAGCAGGAAAAGCTCGACAGCGAACACGTTTTCATTATCGACCCCATCGACGGGACGATGAATTTTGTCCGCGGCTTTTCCCACAGCTGTATCGCGGTAGCGTACGCCTCCTTCGGAAAGACGCTCGCCGCCGCGGTCTACAATCCCTACCTCGACGAGCTGTTTCACGCCGTGCGCGGCGGCGGCGCCTTCCTCAACGGCCGCCCCATCCGCACGGCGGCGGACGATCTGGAAAACTCCGTAGTCTGCTTCGGCACCTCGCCCTACCGCACCGATCTGGCGGAAAAGACCTTTGCGCTTGCCCGCACGGTGTTCGAGCACAGTCTCGATCTGCGGCGCGAAGGCACGGCCGAGCTGGATCTGTGCAGCGTCGCCGCAGGGCGCGCGGGCCTGTCCTTTGAACTGCATCTCTCCCTGTGGGACTATGCGGCGGGCGCGCTCCTCGTCGAGGAGGCGGGCGGCGTGTGCCGAACGGCCGAGGGGAAACCCCTGCCCTATACCGGCGAGAAGAGCAGCGTCGTCACGGCCGCGTCGGAGGCGGTCATGCGGGAGTTCCTGCGCCTTGCGGAGACGGTGCTGTGAGCGCGGCGTCCGTTTCGCGCGCCTCCCCCGTTCTGTTTGAGGACTGCGTCGACTCGACCAATCTTTATCTGCGCCGCATGGCGGACACCGCCGCGGACGGAACCGCCGTCGTCGCCGCCTCGCAGAGCGCGGGGCGCGGGCGCATGGGCCGCAGCTTTCTCTCGCCCGAGGGCGGGCTGTATCTGTCCGTACTGCTGCGGCCGGAAACAGATCCGGAGCGTCTGCCGACGCTGACCCCCGCAGCCGCGGTTGCGGTCTGCCGGGCCGTGGACGAACTCTGCGGGGTGCATTGCGGCATCAAGTGGCCCAACGACGTGCTGCTGGACGGAAAGAAGATCTGCGGTATCCTCGTCGAGAGCGTGCTCGGCGGAGAAAAGCCCTGCGTGATCGTCGGCATCGGGATCAACGCCAACACGGCCTCCTTCCCCGAGGAGCTGCGTCCCATTGCCGGCTCGATCGCCGAAGCATCGGGGCGGCGCGTCGATCTGCATGCGCTGGCCGAAGCGCTGCTGCGCGAGCTGGACGGGCTTTACGCCGCATGGCTCTCCGACGCAGGCGCCGCGCTGGAGGAATACCGTTCCCGCTGCGCCAGCTGCGGACGCGAGGTGATCGTCGGCGAGCGGCGGGGTTTTGCTCTGCGGGTCGGCGACGACTATTCCCTGCTCGTCCGCTTCTCGGACGGCGCCGAAGAGGCCCTGCGCTTCGGCGAGGTCTCCGTGCGCGGCCTGTACGGGGCGTAGCGTAGGGATCCCAAACGCAAAAAACTCCCTTCCTCACGGAAGGGAGTTTTTTTGCGTACTGAAAATCAGTCAAGCACGTAAGGCAGGAGAGCGATCTGGCGGGAACGCTTGATCGCCTCGGTCAGCTCGCGCTGATGCATCGCGCAGGTACCGGTCGTACGGCGGGGCAGGATCTTGCCGCGCTCGGACAGGTAGTGGCGGAGCTTCGCAGTGTCCTTGTAGTCGATGAAGGTGGCCTTATCGACGCAGAACTGGCAGACTTTTCTGCGCTTATGGGTCTTGGGGTTGTTTTTGTCGAAAGCCATTGGCTCGTATCCTCCTTCAGTTAATTAGAACGGTAATTCACCGTCGTCGCCGCCGAGATCCTCGAAGGGAGAAGCGGCCGGCTTGGGGCTGCTCTTCGGGGCTTCGTAGTCTCTCGTATAGCTGCGGCTGTCGCCGGAATCTCCGCCGTCGCGGCGGCTGTCGCCGAAGTAGACGTTGTCGGCGACAACTTCCCAGCTGGTCCGCTTGTTGCCTTCACGGTCTTCCCATTTCCGGCTCTGCAGACGTCCGGAGACGACTGCCATGCGGCCCTTCGAGAAATACTTGCCGACGAACTCGGCGGTCTGACGCCATGCGACGCAGTCAATGAAATCGGTCTGCTTCTCGCCGCCGTCGCGGCCGCCGAAATCGCGGTCGACAGCGAGCGTGAAGGACGCGACCTGCGTCTGGGACTGCGTCATGCGCAGTTCCGGGTCGCGGGTAAGACGGCCCATGATCGTGATGTGGTTGAGCATGGTCCTCTCCTTATTCCGCGCGCATGGTGATCAGGCGGCGCAGGATGCCGTCGGTGATCCCGAGGATACGGTCCAGCTCCGCGGGGAATTCCGGGGCGCTGGTGAACTTCATCAGCACATAGTAGCCCTCGGAAATGTAGTTGATCTCGTAAGCGAGCTTGCGCTTACCCATCTCCTCGATTTCGTCGAGCGTACCATTAGCCTCAACAAGTGCCTTGAACTTCTCAACAACCGCCGCGGTCTCCTCCTCGGAGAGATTGGGGTTGATGATGTACATAACCTCGTACTTTTCGCTTGCTTTTGCCATGGTTGCACCTCCTTCTGGTCAATTGGCCCCCGCTCTTTGTCGGGAGCAAGGATATTTGCCTGTACGGACAGGCCATATTATTATATCGGGATTTCGCCGATTGTCAAGAGCTTTGTGCGATATTTCCGGGAAAAAGCGGACCTTCCGTGAACGCCCCCTGCGGCAAAAAAAGTCGGCCGCTGTTCAGCGGCCGACCCCGCGCGAATCGAATTCGGCGCGGTTCCTTTTCAGGAACGCAAGGTTCCTGCCGTATTCCATGGCGGTGTCCGGATCGTTGGCCTGAAACGCCTCATACAGCTCCGTCGGGATCCTGCCGGGCCTTGTTCTCTCATAGACCGTGAGGTTCCAGGAATGCTTGCATTTTTTGCAGCGGTAAATCAGCCACACGTCCACATTTTTCCCGTTGGCGTTTACTCTGAATTTTCCGCTGTTCACAAACTCCTGTTTTTTCCCGCAGCCTCCGCAGCGGTGGAATACCCGGATCTGAGCGGCGTCGGTTTCACTCCCCGCGCCATGCTCTGTCTGTCGTTCTTCGGGCGGGACTCTGTCCGCCCCCGTAAAGCTCATTACGCCCTCCGTTGATCATGAAAAGGCTTCATCTGAGCTCAGGTCGGATCATGTTGGATTTAAGCTCAGACTACTGAGCTGTTACATACTTTCTGGTCATAAAACCCTGCTCCTTGTCAGTTTTGTTGTTCGCGGCCGCTTTCGCTCCCGCGGATCGGTCTGCGTGCGGCGTTCACCGTGTTTCCTTTCGTTTTCTTCGCGCGCTGTTTACCGGGGATCGTTCATTCGATCCCCGTGAGGTCAAAGCCGGCGAGCCATGTTGTCGCGGTCTCGCAGACGCTCCTCAGACACTCCTCGTCAAAGGGCGTCCTGAGACCCGCATGCTCGAGAAGCTCAACGAAGCTGCGGCTGCCGCCCTGCCTCGTATAGGCCATATAGTGCTCCCACGCGTCGGCGGGATCCTTTTGGATCATCGCCCAGAACTCCAGCGCGACGGTCTGCGCGAGGCAGTAGTCGATGTAGTAGAACGGGGCTTCGTAGATGTGGCTCTGGCGCTGCCAGCCCTCGCCCTCGCCGAAGAAGGGGATCTCGCCGTCGAGCTTCATCCAGGGCTGATAGATCCCGAGCAGGCGCTTCCACTCCGCATGGCGCTCGGCCGGCGTCATCTCCGGCTTCTCGTAGACGATGTGCTGGAAGTGGTCGACCATAGTGCCATAGGGGATGAAGGTCAGCGCGTCGGCGAGGTGGCTGTATACGAATTTCTTCGCGTCGGGGCCGAAGAAGCCCTCGGCGTTCCTCCAGCCGAAGAACTCCATGCTCATCGAGTGTACCTCGCAGGCCTCCAGGGTCGGCTCCGCGTATTCGGTCGGGATGCGGCCGCGGTTCATCCAGTAGGCGAAGGCGTGGCCCGCCTCGTGCGTGACGACCTCGACGTCGCCCTGCGTGCCGTTGAAGTTCGCGAAAATGAAGGGGCGCTGATACAGCTTGAGCTCGGTCTGATAGCCGCCGCCCTCCTTGCCTTCGGTGGAGAGCACGTCCATGAGCTCCTCGGCGCGCATCGTGCGGAAGAACTCGCTTGTCTCCGGCGAGAGCTCATCGTAAAACTTCTGTCCCTGCGCCAGGATATCCTCGGCCGTGCCGACGGGGCGCGGGTTGCCGCTGCGGAAGCTCAGCGCAGCGTCCGCGAACGACAGCGGGTAGGACTTGCCGAGGCGCTTCGCCTGCTCGCGCAGGATGGAGTCGGCCACCGGCACGAGATACTTCTGCACGGCCGTGCGGAACTTCTCGACGTCCTCCCTGGTCCAGCAGTTGCGCTCCATGCGGTAGTAGCCCAGCTGTGTATAGCCGCCGTAGCCGAGCTTTCTGCCCATTGCGTCGCGCAGATGCGTAAGCTCGTCGTAAAGGCGGTCGAGCTGCGCTTGGTTGTCCTTGAACCACCGGCCCTTGGCCTTCCACGCCGCGAGGCGGCGCGCGTCGTCCGGATCGGTCTGGAAGGGCTCGAGCTGTGAGAGCGTGTAGACGCCGCCCTCAAAGGGGACCTGCGCCGAGGCGATCAGCTTGCCGTATTCGGTCGTGAGCTCGTTCTCCTTTTGCATGTCGGAGATAATCTCCGGCGAGAAGGTCTTCTTCGCGATCTCTGCGTTGACAAACAGCAGCTCGCCGTATTCTTTCTCAAAGTCCCCGCGGAAGGGCGAGGCGAGCATCGCGTCGATCCAGGCCTGCTCGTATTCCTCAAGCTCCGGGCCGATCTCGTCCCAGAACTCGACCTCGCCGTCGTAGAATTCGTCGCGCGTGTCGATCGAGTGACGCACATAGGCCAGCGTCGCCGCAGTATCGACAGGCTTTTCTCCCTCTTCCTTTTCGAGGAAGACCGAGCGGGCCTCGGCGTAGCTCGCAGCGTTTTTCAGCCTTTCGGTCCGGTCGCGGAGCTCGTTCTTGATCCCCTCGGGATCGGGTCTCTTGTAGGGCATTTCGGAAAACTTCATGATGACACTCCTTTTATTCTGTATATACTGTGTTTTTCGTTCATTTGTCTGCGTTCGGTCCCGGCCGCAGCTCGACCGCCGCCGTGGACACCTTTCCGCAGAAGACACGGTCATGCTCGACGAAGAGCAGCGTCGGCGCGCATCGCAGGATCAGATCCTCGAGCTGCATGCGGGAATACAGATCGATGTAGTTCATCGGCTCGTCCCAGACGTGCAGATGCGCCTTTTCGCACAGGCTCGCCGCGATGAGCACTTTTTTCTTCTGTCCCGCGCTGAAATCGGCCATGTCCTTTTCAAACTGCACACGCGGAAAGTCCAGCTTGCGCAGGATCGCCTTGAACAGACTCTCGTCGATGTCCCGCTCGCGGGCAAAGTCCCTGAGGTCTCCCCGCAGAAAGGCCGTATCCTGCGGTACATAGGAGATCTTCAGGCGGCTGGCCCTTTCGATAAGGCCCTTATGGGGGATCTCCTCACCGCAGATCAGCTTGAGCAGACTGGATTTCCCGCTGCCGTTGGGCCCTGTCAGAGCCAGTCGGTCACCCGTCCGCAGCGTGAGGCGCAGCGGCTCGAAGAGCGCTCCCCCGCCGTAGTCGACCGTGAGGTCGCGCAGCTCGACAAGGCGGTCGGTGTAAAAGGGGATTTGGGCAAGCTTGAGCGCTTCCGTCTCCTCGAGGTTTTTCAGCAGGCCTTCCTTTTCCTCGATCGCGGTCTCCAGCCGCCCTTCGATGGCTTTGGAGCGCGCCATCTGCTTTTTGGACTTGGCCCCCTGCAGCGGCGCCCAGCCCTTGACGTTGTCCGCTTTGGCTTTCTCGGCGCCCTTTTTGCGGCGCTCGGCCGTGTCCGACCACTGCGCCTTTTCCCGCGCCGTGTCCCGCAGGCGGCGGATGTCCTTTTTCAGCCGTTCGTTCTCGGCGAGCTCATAGGCGTCCTGCCGCTGTTTGTTTTCCCACCAGCTGGAAAAGTTCCCTCGCTGCACCTCGATGTCCGCGCGATTGATCGAGAGGATGTGATCCACGCAGCCGTCGAGGAAGACGCGGTCGTGACTGACGAGGATGAAGCCCTTTTTCCCTCTGAGATAGCGGCTGACCAACTCGCGGCCGCGGATATCAAGGTGGTTGGTCGGCTCGTCGATGAGCAGAAAGCGGTTCTCCCGCGCGAAGAGCAGCGCCAGCAGCAGCTTGGTCTGCTCGCCCTTGGAGAGCGTCTCGAAGGGCCGCAGCAGCAGCTCGCCGTCAAGGTCCAGCGCAGCCATCTCCCGCTCGAGCCGCCAGCTCGGCACGTCGGGGCTGATCTCCTCGGCGGCCTCGCCGGTGAGATAGTCCGGATGCGGCACCGGAAACGGAAAATAGTCGAAGACCGTCGGCGCGTCGATCTGCCCCTGGTAGGGATATTCCCCCATCAGCAGCTTCAGAAAGGTCGTTTTGCCGCGTCCGTTGCGGCCGATAAAGCCCAGCTTCCAGTCCGTGTCAATCTGAAAGCTCGTATGTTCAAAAATATTGTCGAAGCTGCCCGGATAGGCAAAGCTGAGATCCGTCACGTTTATCCGTGCCATGTTATCGCCCCCATGGAAAAGAATTTGCGGCCGCAGGAAATGATCCCACGGCCGCAAAGAGGGCATGACACGGCATGCACCGATCTTGTCAGAGGTCGAAAGAATGCTTTCCTGCGCATCGGCAGGCACGACAAAGTTCGCGGTCTCCACAGAGCCGCGCCGTAAATCGCACCTTGGAATCAGCAGGAAATAATCACTCGTCCGAGTCTCCTTTCGTTTTTTTACAGCATAGCGCATATGGAAGAAAAATGCAAGCCCATTATCCTTCCATTTGTCTTCCGAGGAAATGCGCGGCTGCGCGGGCGAGCTTTTCTTCCGTCTCGCCGCAGCTTTTTGCCCCTTCCGCCGCCAGAAACAGCACCGCGCCCACGACGTCTCCCTCGCAGAGGATCGGCGCGGCGATCTCGGCGGCGTAGCGCGCCGCGCCCTCGCAGACCGGAACGCACGCCGCGCCGGAGGAACGGCGGTAAAAGGCGCGCTTTTCCATCAGCTCGCCCAGCTCCGCGCTGACGGCCCGGCCCGTCAACTCCTTTTTCGACGCGCCGGCCACTGCGATCACGCCGTCGCGGTCGCAGACGGCCGCGGCCGCGTCCGAGACGCGGCGCAGGCTCTCGCAAAGATCCGCGGCAAAATCGGACAACTCTCCGATCGGGGAATACTTTTTGAAAATCAATTCGCCGCCCTTGTCCGTGAAGATCTCCAGCGGGGCCCCCTCGCGCAGTCGCATGGTACGGCGCAGCTCCTTGGGGATCACAACGCGGCCGAGATCGTCGATCCGCCGCACGATGCCTGTCGCTTTCATATGGCAAAACCCTCCTGCGTTTCTATCTCATTTCTCAGATAGTATTTGCAGGAGGGTTTTGGTTATGCGAAAGAGGGCTTAACGCCTTTTCGCTTACTGGATATAGACGATCGCGGTCTTGCGGAACGCTCTGACCAGACGGGAGATCGCCGCGAACAGCAGCCCGGCGGCGTAGATCAGCGTCAGCTCTCTCAGCCCCGCGCTGACGATGCAGAAAAACAGCGCGGAGACGCCGAAGGCCAGATTCACGACGCCCGTCGCCAGACTCAGCCGCCAGGACGGCGATTTGAACCTGCGCGCCTCCCGCGCGCGCAGGATGTCCATCACGCCGGCGAACCCGTGCGTGCCGAGCAGATAAAGCGTGATGAACAGCGCCACGTTCCGCGAGACAGAGAGAGAGAACACGCCGAAATCCAGCGCGATCACGCCGATGTACAGGATGCTGCGGCCGTCGACCATGTGCCGCGCCATCGTGAAATAGAACAGCAGCTTGCGCAGGCCGAAGAGGATCATCGACAGGCTGAGCAGAAAGCTCACCAGGAAAAAGCCGTCCTCCCCCATCCAGACCATAATCAGCACCCCGAGGACGGTGAAAGCCGCGTTGAGGATCTTTCCGATCCGCTGTGTCAGCGTCATGGCTCATCCTCCTTTCCGCCGCGGTCCAGCAGTCTGCGGTAATCGCGTATCCCGCGGAAACCCTTTTGCGCAAAGTCGGCCGAAAAGCCCGCCAGCAGATTGCCGGATCTGAAGATCCGGTTCGTCACCATGCTCTTCTGCGCCATGGCGGCGATAAAGAAGGCGCCGAGGAAGGTCCCGCCCCTGTCCGCCTCGGGCGCGGCGAGGTATTCCGCCCGGTATTTTTCCAGGTCAAAGTCCTCGATCGTCTGCCCCGCGATCTTTTCGCCGAGCGCCCGCCAGTCCGCGCAGGCGTCGAGCTGGCGTTTTTCGAGGATGGCCCTGATCTCGTCCTCCCAGGGGGCGGCCGCCTCGGTGTCATAGGCGCCGAGCGCGAAGGAGGGAATGCTCCCCCGGAGGTATTTCAGCGCGTGGATCATCTGGCAGAAGGCCTTGTAGTAATCCGCCGGATTGTCCTTGACGATTTCCTCGTAGCCGCCCCAGGCGGGCAGATACTTGTAGCGGATGAAGCAGTAATCCGGCAGATGGCCCGCCCGGCCGTGGCCGAGGTTCATGATGGAGTTCTCTTCCCAGCGGAAGATGCTGTTGGAGTAAAGGCCCTGCTCGAGATCGTCCGGCGCGCCGGGACTGTGGCGGAAGCGGATGGGCCGCTCGATCTCCCGCTCGCCCTCGCGCAGCAGCTCGCGGAAATAATAGTCGGTGTTGTTGATGACCAGCGAGGGCGTTCCCGCAAAGTAGCTGTGCGCCCAGGTGTCGGCCAGAACGTGCATCGCGATGCCCGCCGCCTGGAGGCCCCGCTTCTTCGCCAGCTCCACCGTCTCGGCAAGCAGCGCGCCGTTCGGGCGGCAGATCAGGCGGTACTTGCTGCGGTATGTTCGCCCCGACCGCCTCACCGCCGCGTGGAGATCGTAGGGCAGGAAGTGAAAGGAGGCCCAGATGCGGGTGATGTCCTGCAGACCGATCAAATCGGTCCGCGCCTTCATCAGCTCCAGCTGCAGCTGTGTCGTCGCCGCGGCCGTCGGCCCCTTGAGGCCGTTCAAAAAGCTCAGCGAGCACCAGTCCACCAACTGCGCGCTGTAGCAGATCGCCATAGCTTCGTCATGAGACCAGCCCGCGAGGCAGGCGGCGCAGTAGGTCGCGTAATAATGAAAGTCCTTCTGCATATCCGATCACCCCGCTTCGCCGAGCTGCTTTTTCAGCTTTCGGACCTTCAGCGCCGTAAGCCCCAGCTCGCCCGTCGTGATCAGCGAACAGAGCTCCAGCAGCAACGAGGCGAAGATCTGCAGCAGCGTCTGATCGCTGCTGTACCCGGAGGCGAAGCTCCACACGCCCAGGCCGAAGAGGCAGACCTGAACGGCAAAGACCGCGAAGCAGATGCCCAGATAGCCGCGGTGGGGCCTTCCGAGCCCCTCGGCGCGCGCGGCGCGGCCGATGCGGATCCGCAGCGCGAGGCCCAGGATCAGCAGGAGCATCAGAAGAACGAGGACGCCTACCGCGATCGCGAGGACGTTCTCCGGCTGCTCCGCGACCGGAAACGGATCGGCGGCCGCGCCGTTTCCGCCCGTCTCGTCGGGCGCGATCATCAGCATGATCAGGAAATATTTGGCGATGTCCCACAGCGCGAAAACGATCATGCCCACGCCGAGTATCTGCAGCGTGCTCCGCCCGCGCCGGAGTTCTTTTTCCATGCGCTCACCTGCCCGTCTTACATTGTTTTTTATATTATCTCCCTTTTCCCGGCAATTGTCCAGCAGGAAGAAAGAAAAACGCCGGAACGATCGTTCCGGCGGCAAAGCGTCATATCCTTTTGGCGGCCGTCCCGCGCATCACCCGTTCCGCGTCTGCATGCGCAGGGTCTTCTCCGCAAGACAGCACACGATCCCGCAGAGGATCGGAGCGACCACGCACAGCAGGGCGTCGAACTGAACGGTATCGCAGAACGCGAGAGCGCTGACGACCAGCGCGGCGTTGATGAGTACGAAGAACGGCGCGCTGTCGCGAGCGATCCTGGTGAAGACCCGCCTGTTTTTTATCATGATCTCTCCTTTTCTCCCTCTTTTTCTTTTGCCGATCAGAAATACATGGCGTATCCCGTGAACGTCCTGAAGGAATACTCAGTCGACACCGGCGTGAACAACCATTTCAGGATCTCTTTGAACTTGTAGGTATTCATGTTTTCCCTCCGTTTTTTGAATTATCATCCGTTCGTTTTCCTTTGACGATTCGAGCATAGCACAGCGTCCGTCACAGCTCTGTCACACGTGCGGGAAAGCTTTTTCTTTTCGTATTCCCCTTTCCCGCGCGCTCCTGCTGGCGTTTTCTCATAAAAGCCCGCCGGACGAAAAGACTCCCCCGATCGCGGGATCGGGGGAGTCTTTTTCTCGTGATGCGCGCCGTTCAGTCCGGCACGCCGCATTTTTTCAAAAACGCCAGCAGGAGCGCCTCGTAGCGCGCCCGGTCAGAGACGATCGACTGGGCGTGATCGGCGCCGTCGAAGAGGTGGAGCTCGGATCGCCCGTCGCGGCAGGCCGCAAGCAGCTCCTCGCTGTGGCCGCAGGGGATCAGGGTGTCGTCCCGGCCGTGCATGAAGCAAATCGGCGTCTCCGCCCCTCTCACGGCGGCGATCGGACTCGTTTCGCGCACGTGATAGTCAAAGCGCAGGCGGGCCAAAAGCTCGAACCACGGCATGATCAGCCCGGGCGGGATCGGCAGACGCTGCTCGACCCACTGGCGGAAGAGCTGTTCGCTGTCGGCGAAGGGGCAGTCCGCGACGATCAGATCGACGCTCGTATACCGCAGCGACAGCAGCGCGGTCGCCGCGCCCATCGATTCGCCGTGCAGTGCGATCAGGCAGTCGACGCCGAAGCGCTCCCGCACCCAGGCAATGATCGCGGCGAGGTCTTTCGACTCCTCCTGACCCAGCGTGCAGAAGTCTCCGTCCGAGCGGCCGAAATAGCGCTCGTCGTAGATCAGCGCCGAAAAGCCCGCGCGCAGGAAGATGTCCGCGTATTTGAGCGCCGCGTAGCGGTTGGCGGTCTGCCCGTGGCAGACGACGGCGATCTTTCTTCTCGCGCCGCGCTCGGCGGGGTTGTCGATCAGCTCTCCGCGTATGGTCACGTCGCCGCGCACGATCGAAAAGTCCTCGCGCGGCCAGCGTTTCTCATAAGCCTCGATGCAGTCGGCAAAGCCGTTTTCGATCTCCTGCGCGCGCATCCCCGTCTCGCTCCAGCGTTTGGGCTTGGCGACCATGCGCAGACATACCTCCGCGGCCATGTGCAGCGCCAGCGGCGGCAGGACCGCCAGTGCCGCCAGCGCCCCGTAAAACCGCGCGCGCCTCATGCCTTGTCCTGTGCCCTTTCACGCAGGGCGCGCTGCCGCGCGGCGAAGACGAGCGGCACGAAGCTCAGACAGATCAGCGCGCACGAGATCAGCATCAGCACGTGCGTGGGCAGATAGGCCTCGAGCCCGTTGGTGTCGAGGATCTTGCCGTTGTTCTTGATGATGGGGTTGGCGAT
>JAFRDM010000018.1 GCA_017403885.1 Oscillospiraceae bacterium | reverse complement strand
GTCGGAGATCACAGTACCTACGCTGTATGAGACCTTGCAGCGGTACTGGTAGCCGTTGCGGTAGCTCTCGGCGGTGACGGTGAAGCTCGCGGTCTTGTCGGAGCTTGCGCTGCTGTTGCTCCAGCCGTCGGCGCTCGAGGGACGGAACTGCCACTGGTAGCTCGTCGCGTTGCTGGCCGCCACCGTGAAGGTGACCGTCGCGCCGGTTACCGCGGACTTATTGGAAGGCTGTGTCGTGATCGTCGGCTTGCCGATGACTGTCAGCGTGACAATATCGGAGATCACAGTACCTACGCTGTTTGAGACCTTGCAGCGGTACTGGTAGCCGTTGCGGTAGCTCTCGGCGGTGACGGTGAAGTACTCGGTCCTGGCGGAGCTTGCGCTGCAGTTGCTCCAACCGTCGGCGCTCGTGGGACGGAACTGCCACTGGTAGCTGAGTTGGTCGCCGGAGGCTTTCACGCTGAAGGACACGGTCAAACCGGGCGCTGTTGTCACACCTTTAGGCTGGTTCGTGATCGAAGGTGCCCTCAAAACCGTCAGGGTCGCAGCGTCGGAATAAACCGTTCCAATGGCATTTGTCACCTTGCAGCGGAACTTCATGCCGCTGCGGGCTTTGGTGGCGGGGACGCTCATCGTGTCGGTCTTCAGTCCGCCGTAGCTGCTGTTCGTCACGTTTTCCCATTTGTTCGTGCTCGTGTTGTAATACTGCCACTGATAAGAGGATGCGCCCTTGGCCTTGACGGCAAACTGAGCGGTATCGCCGACTGCGGCGGTCTTGTCCTTCGGCTGGACCGTGATTTTCGGCGCGGAGACGTGAAGCGCCGCAGCATAGGTGGTCGCCGTCCCGAGCGGGTTCGTCATCTTGCAGCGGTACTGGTAGCCGTCGCACGCGGCCGTAGCGGTCACGTTCAGCGTGGAGTCGGTCTTGCCGCTGTAAAGCTTCCACTCGCCGCTCGCCCCCGTGCGGTAATACCATTGGTAGGCTACGTTCGTATCGGCCTCGGCGGTAAAGCTTGCGGTCTCGCCCGGATAGACCGTCTGCGTCTTCGGGTTGGTCTTCACATTGGGCTTTGCGTCATAGGGCAGCCATTCAATGCGATTTTGTATTTTCCCATTTTTCACCAACTGGTTCCATCCGCTTGCGGACGCCGGATAGAACGCTTTTACATACTCATCCCCATCCCTGAGGAAGTACAGTGCCCGCTGCCCGATTTCCGGGGCGTTGCCCAAAAAGTTTAAGGTCCGGATCTGGGAGCAGTCTTCAAACGCATAGTCGCCGATGCTTTCCAGCGACGCGGGGAATGTGGCGCTGATCAAGCTTGAGGATTCATGGAATGCATTGCTTCCTATAGTCTTCAGCGACGCGGGGAAGACCACGCTGCTCAAGCCCGAGGTGTAGGAGAACGCACCCTTATCGATTGCCAACAGTGAGGAGGGAAAAGAAATCTCGCTCAGTCGTGCGTTACTAAAGCATCCCATAGGGATCGCAGACACATTGCTGCTTACGGTGACCTTGCCGAGCTTTTTGCAATAGGCGAAAGCGTTCGCTTTGATTGTGTTAACGGAGGAGGGCATTGTGTAATCCCCGCTTTTGCCGCTTGGATAGAAGACCAAAAGCGTTTTGTCTTTGTTGAAGAGCACGCCGTCCTCGGAGGCGAAGCGGTTGTTTCCGGAGGCGACGCTGAACGCCGCGAGCGACGAGCAGTTTCGAAAAGAGCCGCTGCCGATATCCGTCACCGCGGACGGGATCGCGACGCTGGAAAGCGATATGCAGTTGGCGAAAGCCTCGTCTCCTATGTTCGTCAAAGCTGACGGCAGCGACAGCGAACTCAGAGCGGTGCAGGAGCTGAAAGCGCATTCATCGATTTGCGTCAACCCGGAGGGTAAGTCGACGCTTTTCAGCGCCGAGCACCCGAAAAAGCATTCCCGAGGAATTACCGTGATCCCGACTGGAAGACTGACAGAGCCGAGCGATATGCAGTTGGAAAAGGCATAGCTGTCGATATTCACTACCGTGTCGGGAATCGCCACGCTCTTCAAGCGGCTGCAAGAAGAAAAAGAATAACTTGGAATAGAGGTTACGCCGCTGTTGATTACGACGGAGGTGATCCTATCAGAATATTCGCTCCAAGGGCGGTTATAAACGCCTACCCAACCTATTCTTCCTGTGCCGGAGATCGTCAGAACGCCGTCGCTCGTCAGCGTCCAGCTGACGGGATCTCGCTCCGAATAGAGGTAATAGTAATCTTCGAGATTTGGCATATAGACATATGGGACATAGCCACAGTCGCCGGAGGCGATGACCGAGCTGTCGGCCAGCGCCGCGGGGGAGAGCGCCGCGCACAGCAGCAGGCACAGCAGAGCCGCCAGCAGCCGCCGGATCGATTTCTTCATGGATACCTCCACCTTTCAGAATGAAATAATGGCTTTTCCCTGCATTTTTATTTCATTTTAGCGCCTGGTTTTTTGCTTGTCAATGTATCGGACACCGGCTCGTATAATGAATATCAAAACGGCGCGCCATGTTTTGACGCGCCGTTTCCTTTTATGTGTTTCTTTTTATGTGTTTCTTTTCCGAAAGAGATCTCCGCGCCGAGCGGAAGCTCAGCTCACGAACAGCGTCGCGGCGTTGGAGTACACGCTGCCGTTTGCATTGGACACCTTGCAGCGGTACTGGTAGCCGTTGCGGTAGCTCTCGGCCGTGACGGTGAAGCTTGCTGTCTTGGCGGAGGCGGCGCTGCAGTTGCTCCAGCCGTCGGCGCTCGAGGGACGGAACTGCCACTGATAGCTCGTCGCGTTGCTTGCCGCCACCGTGAAGGTGACCGTCGCGCCGGTTGCCGCGGACTTATTGGAAGGCTGCGTCGTGATCGTGGGCTTGCCGCTCGACGTAACGGTCAGCGTGGCGGCGTTGGAGTACACGGTGCCGTTCGCGTTCGACACCTTGCAGCGGTACTGGTAACCGTTGCGGTAGCTCTCGGCCGTGACGGTGAAGCTTGCTGTCTTGGCGGAGCTTGCACTGCTGTTGCTCCAGCCGTCGGCGCTCGAGGGACGGAACTGCCACTGGTAGCTCGTCGCGTTGCTTGCCGCCACCGTGAAGGTGACCGTCGCCCCGGGGGCCGCAGACTTGTTGGAAGGCTGAGTCGTGATTGTCGGCTTGCCGCTCGACGTAACGGTCAGCGTGGCAGAGTTGGAGGTAACCGTGCCGTTGGCGTTGGACACGGCGCACCGGAACTTCAGTCCGTTGCGGCCCGTGGTCGCCGGAACGCCCATCGACGCGCTCGTCAGCCCCGTGTATGCGCTGTTCGTCACGTTCGCCCAGCTCCCGCTCGAGCTGTCGTAATACTGCCACTGATAGCTCGTCGCGTTGCTTGCTCCCACCGTGAACGTTGCTGTCGTTCCCGCCGCGGCCGTCTTGTTCGAAGGCGGCGTCGTGATCGTCGGTTTGCTGCCCGACGTCACGGTCAGCGTCGCGGAGTTGGAATATACCGTGCCGTTGGCGTTGGACACAGCGCACCGGAACTTCAGACCGTTGCGGCCCGCGGTCGCCGGAACGCCCATCGACGCGCTCGTCAGCCCCGTGTATACGCTGTTCGTCACGTTCGCCCAGCTGCTGCTCGAGCTGTCGTAATACTGCCACTGATAGCTCAGATTCGGGCCGCTCGCCGCCACCGTGAACGTTGCTGTCGTTCCCGCCGCTGCCGTCTTGTTCGAGGGTTGCGTCGTAATGGCAGGCTTAACCTTCAGCGTTGCCGAGTTGGAGTATACCGTGCCGTTCGCATTGGACACGGCGCACCGGAACTTTAGACCGTTGCGGCCCGTGGTCGCCGGAACGCCCATTGATGTGCTCGTCAGCCCCGTGTATGCGCTGTTCGTCACGTTCGCCCAGCTGCCGCTCGAGCTGTCGTAATACTGCCACTGATAGCTCAGATTCGGGCCGCTCGCCGCCACCGTGAATGTTGCCGTACTTTCTGCCGCCACCGTGACCGACACTGGCTGCGTTGTGACCGCAGGCTTTACCATTAGTGTCGCCGGGTTGCTGTACGCTGTGCCGTTTGCGTTGTATACTTTGCAACGGACCTTCAAGCCATTTCTTGCTGCAGTCGCAGAAAGGCTCAGAGTCGCGCTCTTCTGGCCCGAATAATCGCTGTTCGTGATATTCATCCATTTTGCGGAGGCGCTGCTGTAATACTGCCACTGATACTTTAGATCCGGTCCGTTCGCTTTCACTGTGAAAGACGCCGTGCTGCCAGCCGCTGTTGTGGCTGTCTTCGGCTGCATCGTGATCGCCGGCTTCACCTTCAGCGTCGCCGAGTTGCTGTAGACTGTTCCGTTCACGTTTGAAATCTTACACCGATACCGATAGCCGTTCCATCTGTTGGTGGCAATAATGTCCATCGTCGGGCCATTGACCCCCGAGTAGTCGGAACTTTTAATGTTGTACCATTTACCGTGCGTATTGCTGTAATACTGCCACTGATACTGCAGATCCGGTCCAGACGCGCTCACGATAAAGGTTGCCGAGCTGTAATAGGAGACCGTCTTATCTTTCGGTTGCTCTGTGATCAAAGGTTTTATCTTTATCAATGCCACATCGCTGTATTCAGTTGCAAATCCATTGTAAACCTTGCAGCGGAACTGCATCCCGTTCATGAAATCCCCAGAAACCTGAATGCTCATGGTCGCCTTCGTGCTCCCGGTGTGCGAAGAATCGACCCACTCTTGTGAGGCATTACTCCATGACTGCCAACAATACCGCAGATTTGAACCGATAGCTTCCACCTGGAACGTCGCAGTATTCCCTTCTGCTAGTACAACGGATTGCGGTGACATGGTAATTATGATGGGAACCATGAGAATAAAGACTTCGTTGTCCAGTTTCAGTGTGTTATTCCCATTGATATACTCGTTATCTACTTGTGTGCCATTTTGAACAGCGTCGATGAGTGCAGAGCAATTCGACACATCCAGCAGCATTAGCTGGTTTCCGCTGCAGTACAACTTTTTCAGCATCAAGCAGCCGGTCACATCCAGCGACGTCAACCGGTTGTTGCGGCAATCCAGCGTCTCCAGTTCGGTACAATTGCTTACATCCAATGTTGTCAGCTGGTTGCCATCGCAATACAGATGTTTCAGCGACGTGAAATGCTCAACACCCTGTAAAGACGAAATATTTCTTCCCGAGCAATTCATACTTATGACCGCAGCAATCTCTTCCTCGCTCATGATACCGTCTCCATTGGTATCGAGTCCGCGGATAATCTCCCGGAACACAGCGTCCGGAACACAGTCTTCGTTAATGTAGAAACTGACAGGCGCGACAGTGTAGATCTCCACATTGCTATCGACGGTCAATGACGATGAACCTTGATATCTATATGTGATGATACCCGTTTCATCATCTTTCGTCTGTGTTCCATACATTACAGATTCTGCGAGCTTCGGACAGTTCGATATGTCCAAAGATGACAGTTGGTTTCCCTCGCAACTCAAGGCAACCAGTTCCGTGTTAGTGCTAACATCCAATGAGCTCAGTCGGTTGTAACCGCAGTATAGACCATTAAGGATATAGCAGCCGCTGATACTCAGCTTTGTTAATTGATTTCTGTCGCAACTCAGAGTTTTCAGTTCATCGCTTGCACTCATATCCAGCGAAGTCAGCCGGTTGTTGGAACAAACCAGAACCTGCAAATTCGTGTTCTGCAGCAAGTTCAATGATGTCAACTTGTTATTATGACAAAACAATTGCTGTAGATTTGTGTTATTCGACACATCCAGTGAAGTCAACTGGTTGGAGGAACAATCTAAATAATACAGCTCTGTGAAGAATTCAATTCCTTGCAGCGTGGAAATACCGGAGTCTGAACAGCTAATATCATTCACTGCGGAGATCTCGGTCTCATCTAGCCGGCCGTTGCTGTCTTTGTCATAACAGGCCATAATCTGGGCGCGGAACTTGCTGTCCGGAAAGTGCGAGGCGTCGATGGCAATCCCATCGGCCGCGGCGCTCACAGGAAGCAGTGAGAGGCACATAACCAGGCACAGCAGAAAGGAAAAGAGTCTTTTCTTCACACGATCACATCCCAGTATAATACTATAAATTGATAAATCCGGCAGACTTATACACATTATTACGCATTACAATTTTATAAAACAGTAATCTCTCTGTCAAGAGAAACACTCGCACTTTTCCGCCCCACAGCTTTTATCCGCATGGATCTGACACTAAAAAACAAGCTCCTGCGCAAAAACGCAGGAGCTTGTTTCTGTTGTCGGTGCTTTATCCCACCGTCAGAGTTGCAGCCGGAGAATAGATTGTGCCTACTGCGTTCGACACTTTGCAGCGGAACTGATACCCGCTGCGGGAGAAAGTGGCCGGTACGCTCAGGACGCTGGAATGGATGCCGCTGTAACTGGAGTTTGTGATGTTCCCCCAGGTATTTCCGCCGTCAGCAGAATATTGCCACTGGTAACTCAATCCGCCGCCGTTGGCTTCGACATAGAATTCTTCCGTCCCCTCGCAGCTCGTGGTCACGCTTGAACAATAGCTGGTAATGTTCGGCTGTGTGACCACCGTCAGCGTGGCAGGATCAGAATAGACTGATCCTGCGGCGTTGGTCACCTTGCAGCGGTACTTCAAGCCGTCCCTTCCCGCAGTTGCCTGTACGCCCATCGTTGCGCTCGTCAGCCCCGTGTATGCGCTGTTCGTGAGATTCGACCACGTGCCCGACGAGCTGTTGTAATACTGCCACTGATAGCTCAGATTCGCGCCGCTCGCCCCCACCGTGAACGTCACGGTCGTCCCCGCCGCCGCAGTCTTGCTTGAAGGCTGCGTCGTAATCGTCGGCTTGCTGTCACTCGTCACTGTCAGCGTTGCCGAGTTGGAGGTAACCGTGCCGTTCGCATTGGACACTTTGCACCGGAACTTCATGCCGCTTCTTCCCATAGTTGCCGGTACGCTCATGGTCGCGCTCGTCAACCCCGTGTACGCGCTGTTCGTGATGCTGGCCCAGCTGCCGCTGGAGCTGTCGTAATACTGCCACTGATAGCTCAGGTTCGGGCCGCTCGCCGCCACCGTGAACGTCGCGGTCGTTCCTGCCGCCGCGGTTTTGCTTGAAGGCTGAGTTGTGATCGTCGGCTTAACTTTCAGCGTTGCGGAGTTGGAGTAGACAGTCCCGTTCGAGTTGGATACTTTGCACCGGAACCGAAGCCCATTCCTTCCCGCTGTCACCGGGACGCTCATCGTCGCGCTCGTCAGCCCCGTGTACGCGCTGTTTGTCACGTTTGCCCATGTGCCTGATGAACTGTCGTAATACTGCCACTGATACTTCAGATTTGAGCCGTTCGCCTCTACCGAAAACTTTGCGGTGCCGCCAACAGTACTCGTCTGTCCTGAGGGATGTGTCAGAATGGTCGGTTTTCCGTTGGATGCCACGGTCAGCGTCGCTGCGTTGGAGGTTACCGTTCCCACGCTGTTGGTGACCTTGCAGCGATACTTGTATCCGTTCCGGTAACTCTCTGCCGTAATGGATAGGGTCGCCGTCTTCGCCGAGCTCGCGCTGCAGTTCTTCCATCCGTCTGTACTCGACGCATAGTACTGCCACTGATAGCTCGTCGCGTTGCTCGCTCCCACCGTGAATTTCACGGTCGTGCCTGCCGTTGCAGTCTTGTTTGTCGGCTGTGTCGTGATCGTCGGCTTGCTGTTCACCGTTAAGGTCGCCGCATTCGAGATCACGGTACCTGCGTTGTTGGATACTTTACAGCGGTATTGGTATCCGTTCCGGTAGCTCTCTGCCGTAACGGAAAGCGTATTGGTTTTGGCAGTGTTTCCGCTGCAGTTATTCCAGCTTCCGCTGCTTGACGTACGGTACTGCCACTGGTAGCTCGTCGCGTTGCTCGCTCCCACCGTGAATTTCACGGTCGAGCCTGCCGCTGCGGTCTTGTTTGACGGATGTGTCGTGATCGTCGGCTTTGACTGCAGCACGCCGTCAGCCTCAAGCCGCTCTCTGCATTCGTCCGCCGTAGAGTAGCCGCCCCAATAGTCGATCGCCACGCCGTCAATGACGACGACGCAGGCCGGCAGATATACGCTGGTAAGACCGTAGCTCCGCAGGAAATCCCACATCAGGTAGTATCCGTCCGGGCTGTCTCCCTCGTCGGCGGTGAAGATCATGGACGCGCCGTGATTGGGCAGCGAGTCGCGGAGCGTCCGGATATCCGACACGCTGCTGTGAGCGATGTCCACCGCGATGACGGTGATGTCGCGGCCGACCCAGTCGGCCTCGGCCAGCTCCGGAAGCATATATTCGCAATTTGAACAGCTGTCTTGGTGAAAAAGAAAGAAGAGCGGCGTACCCGAATAGTTTTGAAAACCTATGGCCGTGCCGTCGACCGTTTTCAGCTGCCAATGCGTCCGTCTCCCGTTATACTCATTCGACCAGTCCACCAGATCCGTGGAATAGTCCACATAGCCCGTCACGTCGTTCTCATTGGCTGTCGGCGCGCCGCGGCCGCTCTGCGAACGGCCGAATTCCTGGGCCCAATACAGCACGCCCTTGTGATAGAAGCAGCCGAAGCCGACCGCGTTAAAACTGGAATTGAGCATGTTGCGGCGATGGCCCTGTCCTAAATAACTGTCGTTGTCCTCGCGCCAGTCGATAAAAACCTCTTCGGCGCTCCCTTGGCCGTAGGCGATATTCTCTCCCCAGCTCTGCACGCCGTCGGAGCTCAGCGTAAAGCAGTCCTGACCGGTAGGGCGGGTATGACTGTAATAGAGCGCCAGCTCCCGCGCGCGCTTCATGGCGATTTCTTCGAGCGCGTAGTCGTATGAAAGCTCGCCCAGATTGCTGCAGACGGTCTTGGTCTTGTCGTCGCTGTTCCAGTAC
This sequence comes from Oscillospiraceae bacterium, assembly GCA_017403885.1. GTDB lineage: Bacteria > Bacillota > Clostridia > Oscillospirales > Oscillospiraceae > Limivicinus. The sequence goes on along the minus strand of JAFRDM010000018.1, from coordinate 35,237 downwards.
CAGGCGTCCGACCCGGTGCGGAATTGATTGATCATCGTAAGCATCCTGCGTGCTTCGGTATAACGGAACTGGCCGGTCACCTTGGCCGTCGCCGTTTCGGCATACGCCACAACGGCAAGCGAACCAAGCATGGCGGCGCACAGCAGCAGGCACAGCAGCGCACGCAGCTTCCGGTTGATTGGTTTCATCCTGTCACATCCTTTTCCTCATCGTGCCCTTTCGGCACTTACAGGTCGAACTATGCTGTAATAATAGTACCACTGGATTCTGAATAACTCAATCTCTTTTCGTGTCGAAAGAAGATAAAAAATGGCAGGCAGCCCGTTCCGAAAAGGAACGGGCTGCCTGCCGTTTTGCGGCACATTCCATTATATCATGTGCCTCGCGGCTTTTCCGCAAAGGGTTTCCCGTTATTGCCCTCCCACGGCGTTTTTCAAGCGGTACACGCGCATCAGCCCGGTCTCGTCAACAAGGTCTCCGTTCTTCTGCAGATACTCAAAGAACGGCCCCTCAAGAGGATTCGCGTTCATCTGACTGCTCCCTTGATGGTTGTTGAACGGCGCCGTCTTATAGCTCGCCGTATCGGCGGCGAGAATGATCACCAGATCCGGCCTCGGATGGTCGGCATAGTATTCCTCCAGGCGTGGATCACAGATCTCGCTCGTCCACGCCGACATGTCGGCGCAGCGCAGATCCGTCACGAGGTAGGCCCAGGGAAGCCGCTTGCTGATGAGCACGCGCTCCGCATCCGGAAACCGCTGCCGAAGTGAGAGAAGCTTCGACCGGATCTCCTCGTATTCCGCAGCATGTTCCTTTGTCGTATACAATCCGGCGGCCGGGCCATGCTCGATACGCTGCACCAGCTCGGAAACAGGGGCGTCTCTGTAGATCCCCAGAAAGCGGTGAGCCCCGAACGTACCGATGAGCACCGCAAGCAGGCAGCAAACGAGCCCTCTCCGGACGAGAAGGGCTTTCCCTTCTCCCTTCCCGGAGAACAGAAGAGGCGCGCCGCCTGCCGATGAGCACGCAAACCCGACCGTCATCGCGTCAAGCCCCGTATTGGAGCCGAGGCAGAAGGCCATCGCAAGCAGAAGGCCCGCGGCATAGAGTGCGAGAGCAAAGGGTTTTTTTCGCTCGAGAAGAGCCTCCAGCGCAGCCGGAAGCATCAGGATCGTGAAAGGCACGGACACCGCAAAGCAGATGCTGTCGATCGCCTTCAGCGCCGTCCATCCAACGAACAGCAGCGAGAGCAGAAGGTACGCCGACCGGATGACGGCAAGGCTCCTTCTCCCGCGCTTTCGGCAGAGCAGGACCAGCAGGCACCCGATCGCCGTCTGAGGCAGAATGAACAGCGACACGCTTTGCTTCAATCCCCAAGCGGCGGCTTTCAGGCTTTCGAGCAGACCGGCCTGATGCAGCGGGTCGTCCAGCACTTTTTTCAAAGAGCCGATCAGGGCAGCCGGTCTCCCGTACGAAAAGAGCAGCACGATATAGAGCAGCGCCGCAGCAAAAACGCCCGCCGCGCAGCAGCATCCGCGTCTGCGCGAGCGCCGGATCACACAGGCTGCGATCAAGAGCGGCACGGCAAAGAAGGCGAGATAGGGATTGCAGAGGACGGCGCAGGACAGGAATAGCCCTCCCGCGAACCACAGCGTTTTTTTGCCGGCGGAAAGGCAAAGGACCGCCGCCAGCGCGGAAAGCAGGCAAAGGTTATAATAGCTCGGCCCGGCAATATTGGCGCGCGAGTACAGCAAAACAAGCGCCGACGCCGCGAAGGCGGCAGGCCAGGCTGCGGAGCCTGTCATCCTGTTGCACAGCAGCAGGCTGCAGAGAAGAGCCAGTGTCACGTAAAGGATCCTCGCCGCCAGATAAACGCCGTCGCCGGAAGGGACCGCCGCTTTATACAGCGCGTAAAAGGGATACAGCAGCGGAGAATAAAACTGCGCCGGATGCCACTCGTCCAGGATCAGCCGATCCCCGCTCCAAAGGCGATGCGCCAGGGCGAGATAGAAGCTCTCGTCGCTTTGACAGAAGCTCAGTCTGCCGTGCAGGATCAGGACGCAGCCGAGGAAGGTCAGGAGGACAAAACCGATCCATCTCGATCTGTTGTTTTTCTCTATGCTCATGTCAACACCTGTAAAACAGCGCCCTCTTTTCAATTAAAAGAGGGCGCTTTTTATGTGTGGACTTGAAATAGTCCCTGTTTGCTTATCAGCCCTTGCGGACCTTGTCGATGTGACGGGTGAGGTCGAGCATCTTGTTGGAGAAGCCCCACTCGTTGTCGTACCAGGCGACGAGCTTGACAAAGTGATCGTTCAGCGCGATGCCGGCCTGGGCGTCGAAGATGGAGGTGTGCGGGTCGGTGCGGAAGTCGGAGGAAACGACCTCGTCGTCGACATACTCGAGAACGCCCTTCATCGGGCCTTCGGAGGCGGCCTTCATGGCGGCGCAGATCTCGGCATAGGTGGCGGCCTTCTCGAGACGGAAGGTCACGTCAACGACAGACACGTCCGGAGCGGGGATACGCATGGACATGCCGGTGAGCTTGCCGTTGAGCTCGGGGATGACCTTGCCGACAGCCTTGGCGGCGCCGGTGGAGGAGGGGATGATGTTGTTGTAGATGGAACGCGCGCCGCGCAGATCCTTCTTCTTGGGGAAGCCGTCGACGATGGCCTGGGTGGCGGTGGAGGCGTGGACCGTGGTCATCAGGCCCTCGATGATGCCGAAGTTGTCGTTGACGACCTTGGTGATCGGCGCGAGGCAGTTGGTGGTGCATGACGCGTTGGAGACAAACTGCATGTCGGGGGTGTACTTTTCAAGGTTGACGCCGCAGACGAACATGGGGGTGTCGTCCTTCGCGGGGCCGGACATGACGACGACCTTGGCGCCGGCGTCGATGTGGGCCTGAGCCTTGGCCTTGTCCAGATACACGCCGGTGCACTCGAGCACGTACTCGACGCCCAGCTCGCCCCAGGGGATGAGGGTAGCGTCACGGTAGGCCTTGTCGGAAAGGATCTTGACGACCTTGCCGTTGACGGTGACGGTGCTGTCCTCGTCGTTGCCGGAGACTTCGCCGTCGAAGCGGCCGTGGACGGAATCGTACTTCACACAGTAGGCGATGTGGCTGGCGGGATGGCCGGGAGCATTGATCGCGACGACCTCGATGTCGTCAGACTTGATGGCGGCGCGGAAAGCGAGGGAACCGATGCGGCCGAAGCCGTTGATGCCGACTTTGATCATAAATCATATCCTCCGTTTTTAAAAAAATAAGCATATCGGGGTGTGTTGACACACAACCAGCAGGGCAGCCAAAAACTCCCTTGCTGAACAGTTGAATTGTATCATATACTATTGACAAAAAGCAAGTTTTCATTCGGTCTTGTCCACACAAAAATTTGCCGAAAATGATGCCTGTTTCGGGATGCAAAGACTTCGGGTATTGTATATTTTGTCGGTTTTTGTTAGAATCAGACAGGAAAGGAAAACTATGGCAGGAAGGTGGGCCCCATGCTTACGATTTCTACGAAGGTCCTCTCGCTCGCGAGCGAGGCGGCGCTTCTGGTGCGCGGCGGACGGATCGTCTATGTCAACGCCCGCGCGGAAAAGCTGCTCGGAGGCGATCTTGTCGGCAAGCCGCTCGGCGATATCTTTTCCGCCGATATCACCGAGGCGCAGGCACGCGTCTTCACCGCCGACACGACGGTCGCCGGGAAGCCGCTGAACGTTCGCACGATGAAGCAGGACGACCTGCAGGCATTCTTTCTCTCCGAGATCGGCTATTCCCTCACGCCGGTGAACGACGCTTTTCTTTTCTCCATGCGCAGCGCGCTGATGAATCTGCGTCTGTCGCAGGATCTGTGCCGCTCGCATGCCGAGAAAGCGGGCAGCGAGTCGCTGGTGGGAGAACTGCGCGCTATGCAGCGCAGCGTCTTTTCCATCACGCGTCTGCTGGAGAACGCCTCCGTCGTGCGCGCCGCCGCAGCGGGAGAGCTGTCGGCCGACATGGCGGCGCTCGATCTTTCGGCGCTCTGCCGCCAGACCGCGGACACTATCTCCATGCTGTACCATGACGTCTGCATCCAGCTCAATGTCGAGGCCGGCCTATGTCTGCTCGGCGACCGTATGCTGATCGAACAATTGATCTGCAATCTGATTTCCAACAGCCTGCTCCACGCCGAGGGATTCAGTCAGATCACGCTGAGCCTTACGCCCACGCCCACACAGCTGATCCTGTCGGTCAGCGACAACGGGTGCGGGATCCGTGAAGAGGCGATGGGAAGTGTATTCGAACGCTACCGCGATGGCTACGGGCTCGGTGAGCTCGGCAGAGGCGCGGGTCTCGGCCTTTCTGTCGTGCGCGGCATCGCCCGGGCGCACGGCGGCACGCTGATGCTCGAGAGCCGTGCGGGCAGCGGCACGGCCGCGCGCGTATCTCTCGCGCGGCGCATCCCCACGTCGGCGCTCAGCGCCTCCGTGCCCGAACAGCCTCTCAGCATGAGCACGCTGCTCATCGGGCTGGCCGACTGTCTGCCCGAGGATTGCTTCGACGGAAAGTATATGGATTGAGCCGGGCGGTACGTCGAAGGCCTCGTCCCTCGCAGGCATAAAAGCCGCGGGAGGATGCATCTGCATCCTCCTGCGGCTTTTACCCTTTTCAGTATTCGTAGCTGCCGCCGCCGATAAACTCCCGGATCAGCGAGTCGGCCGGGACCAAACTTTCGTCGATGTCGCCGAAGAGCTGGAGCGCAGGCAGCACGGCGCGCAGTTCGTCAAAGCGCTCGATCCCCTCCGGCACAGTCTGGAACAGGGCCGTGGCCGTGTGATTGAACACCGGCAGCTCGTAGGGCAGAGAGGAGTCGAACTGGAAATCGGCCTTGTCCTTGAACGGCGAAATATACGCCTTTTCACCGCGGCGGACATTGGCCCACATACTCATCGTTTCGGCCGCGGAGGAGCCGCGGAAATTAAAATCGCGCACGAGGCGGCGCACGAGACGGAACCAGGTACGCTTGAAGACTATCCGCCCGCCGAAGGTCACATCACTGCGCGCGGAGATATACAGTTTGAAAGCCTCCGGATGCCGCAGCGTGATCATATCGTTGAGCGCGTGGATACCCTCGAAGATCACGATCTCGTCACGGCCCAGCTTGAGGGACTTGGAGGGCTCGTAGGCGCGCATCCTGCGTGAGAATTCGTACTTCGGCACATAGATGCGCTCGCCGCGCGCGAGCATCGTGAAATGTTCGTTCATCAGCTCCATGTCCAGACACAGCGGGCTTTCAAGGTCATACTCACCTTCCGGCGTGCGGGGCGTGGTCTCGGGGCTGACGGTGTTGAAATAATCGTCCATCCCGACGTAGTGGCTGCGGATGCCGCGGCATTCCAGCGCCTCGGCCACCTTCACGGCCGTCGTCGTCTTGCCGGAGCCGGACGGGCCCGAGAGCAGCACGATGGGGCTGTTCCCGATGTTTTCCGCGATCATCTCCGCCGCTTTTTCCACACTGGCACGGTAGCGCGCGTCTCCTTCCTCGATCAAACCGCGGGGGTCGGACACGGTGCGGAAATTGAGTTCAGAAAGATCGTATGACATGCTTATTCCTCCAATCCGCAATAAAATGCAGATATTTTCTCCTTTTCGGCACAGACGCCGCGGATACCGTTTATGTACTCCAGCGGGTATTTCGGCGCGATAAAGCGCAGGTTGCGCCCGCCGTCGTGCCGGATCAGCTTGGTCGAGCCGCCACCGCCCATGGAGAGGATGCTGCACAGCTCCTCCATGATGCAGATGTTATAGAGATTGACGTATCCCTCGCGCGTCCAGCCGACATTCTCGAAGCCGCCGGACATGAACTTCTGCCGATAGAGGTAATAGGGTCCGTAGCCCGCCGCGCGGAGCGTCTTCTCCGCAAAATCGAGCATGTGCCCCACCTCGGCCGCTCCGGGGATCTCCGCGCCCTCGGTGAGGATACGAGAGCCTTTTTTCAAGCTCAGCGTATGCACCGTGATGTTCTCGGGTGCGAGCGCGAGCACCTGCGAGAGCGTGCTGCGAAATCCCTCCCGGTCGTCGCCGGGGAGGCCGGCGATCAAATCCATGTTCACGGCAAATCCGCCGACCGTGCGTACCCTGTCGAGCGCCGTGAGGATATCGGCAGCCGTGTGACGGCGCCCGATGGCCTCGAGCACGTCGTCCGACATGGTCTGCGGGTTGACGCTGACGCGGTCGACTCCGTGGGCGCGCAGTGTCCGCAGCTTCTCCGTGGTGATCGTATCCGGACGCCCGGCCTCGACGGTAAACTCTCTCAGCGCGGAGAGATCAAAGCTCGTCTCCAGCTTGCGGCAGACACGGTCGAGCTGCTCCGGCGAGAGCGTCGTGGGCGTGCCGCCGCCGAAATAGAGCGCCACCGGCCGCAGGCCGAGTCTTCTCACCTGCTCGCCCGTCGCCTCGATCTCCTTCTCCAGCGCGTCGAGGAAGGGTTCGATCAGCTTCATGCTCTTCTCCACCGACTGACTGACAAAGCTGCAGTAGGCGCAGCGCGTCGGGCAAAAGGGTATGCCGAGATAGAGACAGACGTCCTTTTCCGCAAGCGAGCTTTCGGCCGTGACCGTGCAGCGCGCAGCGTCGAGGCAGAGCGCGGCGCGCCGCGGCGAAACATCGTAGGCCTCGATAAAGCGCCGCAGCGCCCTGCTCTCGCTCGCTTCGCCCTTGAGCAGCGGCGTGAGGAGCTTGCCCGGCCGTACGCCGGTCAGCGCGCCCCAGGCCGGCTTTTCATGCCCCGCGGCAAGCGCGGCGCGGTATACGGCGTTTTTGACGAGGCGCTGTTCGACCCGCTCGGTCGTGAGCGCGTCCGTCAGCGCACGGTTGTCCGCGCGGGCGAGGCCGCGGGACACGCCGCCCCGGTGCAAAACACAGCTGGCCGTCGTGAAGCTGGCCGCGCGGTGGAGACGGATCTCCATCCGCTCCCCCTCCGGCTTCCCGGCGGGGTACTCCGGCCGTTCGTCCGGAAAAAGCGTGAGCAGCATCTGCTCGACCGCGTAACGGTATTCATGACCGCGAAAATACAGCTTCACGTTCTCTCTCCAGCGCTTTTGCGCGGGTCCTTTCTCTCCGTTTACAGATCGGAAAGCGCCTGAAAATCATGCGGTATTATTATAACAGACCGCAGATAAGATGACAACGGTTAAAATAATTGAAAAATCAAGCGATTTGAGAGAAAAATCTTTAAAAAAAAGGCCGTTTTTGCGAAAAAAACATTGGAATTTTTTCGGAGAATAGTGTATGATTATACTGTAAGTAATAAAGTGGGGGATAATATTCGATGTTTTCCGTCGGGGAGAAAATCATATACGGAGAAAACGGCGTCTGCACCGTCTCCGAGATCGGCACGCTGCCGATGGACGGACCCGGCGGCAAGGTCTATTATCACCTTAAGCCCCTGGTCGGAAGCGGGACCTATTTCACGCCGGTTGATTCCGCCGCGTATATGCGGCCGGTCATGAGCAAGGAGGAGGCGGAGGCCTTCATCGCTACGATCCCCGGCATCGAGCCGGCGATCTGCAGCGATACGCGCTTCAACCATGTCGACGCTTTTTACAAAGACCTCTTCAAGCTCCACTCCTGCGAGGCGCTGGTCTCCGTGATCAAGGGTCTCCGCTCCCGCATGGCCGACCGCAAGACCAAGAGCAGCCGCGCGGAGGCGACGATGAAGCGCGCCAAGGACATCCTGCACGGCGAGCTTTCCGTCGCGCTGGGGATCGAGATCGGCGAGGTCGAGGATTACATCACCCGGAGCGTCGCCGGGGCGGAATAATAAACAATATGCTGAGAGCGAGGGCTGCGGATGCAGTCCTCGCTCTTTCGTTTTTATCCGAGAGAAGCCTTGTAATAGCAGTTTACCAGCAGGTCGACGCAGGCGCCGTAGCTCTTCAGCCCCAGTGTCTGATCGTAGCTGTGCAGAAATCCCTCGTACACTGTGTTCGAGGCCGTCTGCACAGGCGTGTCGAACTGCGCCCAATACTCCCTTCGCGACAGGATATCCCGCAGCACGTCCTCGCTGAGACTTTCGAAGATCGTTTCCCAGGCCTCGCGGTCGGCGCCGTAGAGCGCATTGCCCAGATGCGTGTAGGCCAGCAGGCAGGCGCTGTAACAGTAATCGGGATCCCCGTATTCGAGACTGGCCAGCACGGCCGTAAAGTTTGCTTCCTGCTCCTTGGCCACGCCCCGCTGATGCGACAGCTCGTGCGCCACGGTGGCCGCGAGGTCGCAGGCGGGCATGTCCATGTTGACGTTCGCCTCCGCCGTAAAGGGAAAGAAGAATCCGGAGAAGTCGAGATAGCTCATTACGCGCGAGCATCGGATGCCCTTCGCGGCAAGCGGCGGCCCCTCGAGGCAGGGATACCGTTTCTCCGTTTCCGCAAAGACCTCCGGCGAGCGGCGCAGGATCTCCGTCCTGTCCGAACAGCACAGTCCGTTTTCGTCGCGCGGCACCTCGGCGGCGTATTCGTTTGCCAGGCGGGCAAAATAGCGCGTCACACTCTCGAGCTGCTCGGTGCTGACCGGGCCGTTTTCAAAGCCGCTTTTGGCGGCGAAGTCGTCCGCGTAGTAGTACACGCCCCAGAGAAGACAGAACAGCGCGTAGACGGAAAGTCCCGCCGCAAGCAGTGTAACGAGCGTGCGGTACAGCCGGACGGCCCTCTCGCCTTTTCGGATCAAACCGACGATCTGGACGGCTATGTACAGCAGCAGCGCAGGCACGAAGAACGCAAGCAGAAGCTCCGCCATCGAAAAGGGCACGCGGGCGTTCAGCGAGCCGAGCGCGCGGTGCAGCGGCCTCACAAGCCTTTCGGAGACGAGGACCATCAGCGCATGATCGCCCCTTGTGAGCAAATGAAGCGCGATCAGACCCGCCGAGACGAGCAGGAGCGCATGGCGCTTCGGGCAAAGCGCGAATATGGCGGCAAGGCCGCGTTTTTTTGTCGCAGTCGTTTCCATGCTCGTACTATACGCTTTTTTTCGCCCTGTATCAAGCGGGAATAAATGGCCGTTCGATCGAAAGGGACGGGCATTCCGGCAAAGCCGTCATGTACGGCATGACGGGGACGCTGATCGGCTGTTCGATCCGGCTGATCCGCACAAGCAGCAAGCAGCTTGGACGTGGGGAAGAAATGCCGCGGACCGAGCCCAACATATGAAAAAACAGGGACTGCCCTGATGGCCAATCCCTGCCGCGATCCGTTCTTTTTAAGCGCGCACGCCCTCGCATGCGAAAAAGAAGAAAGGCTTCCCTCCTTGGGGAAGCCTTTCTCTGCCGGATGCCGGAAACCGGAAGCTTACTTGAGCGTCGCGTAGACGACGGCCTTGATCGTGTGCATGCGGTTCTCCGCCTCGCGGAACTGACGCGCATGGCTGCCGAGGAACACCTCGTCGGTGACCTCCATGGCGTCAAGCCCGAACTTCTGATAGATCTCCTCGCCGACGGTGGTCATGCGGTCATGGAAGGCAGGCAGGCAGTGCATGAAGATGGCCGTGGGTTTTGCCTTCTCCATCAGCGCGCCGTTGACCTGATAGGGCAGCAGGAGCTTGATGCGCTGCTCCCACAGCTCAGCCGGTTCGCCCATCGACAGCCAGATATCGGTGTAGAGGATGTCGCAGTCCTTTGCGCCCTGCGCCGGGTCCTCTGTGAACTCCAGCACCGCGCCGGTCTCGCCGGCGATCTCATGGCATTTTTCGATCAGCCGCTCGGCAGGCATCAGCTCCTTCGGGCCGCAGGCACAGTAATGCAGGCCCAGCTTGGCGCAAACGACCATGAGAGAGTTGGCGACGTTGTTGCGCGCGTCGCCGAAGAAGGTCAGCTTACGACCCTTGAGATCGCCGAACTCCTCGCGCGCGGTCAGGATATCCGCGAGCATCTGCGTGGGATGGAAATCGTCGGTCAGGCCGTTCCAAACCGGCACGCCGGAGTACTTTGCCAGATCCTCGACCGTGGACTGCTTGAAGCCGCGGTACTCGATGCCGTCGTACATTCTGCCGAGCACCTTGGCGGTGTCGGCAATGGATTCCTTCTTGCCCATTTGCGAGGAACCCGGGTCGAGGAAGGTGACGCCCATGCCCAGATCGCGCGCCGCGACCTCGAAGGAGCAGCGGGTGCGGGTGGAGGTCTTCTCGAACAGCAGCACGATCTGCTTGTCCGTGAGCCATTTGTGCTCGACGCCGTTGTACTTCATGCGCTTGAACTCCGCCGCGAGATCAAGAAGATACTCGATCTCCTCGGGCGTATAGTCCAGCAGGGTAAGAAGGCTTCTGCCTCTGATATTCAGTCCCATTTCGTTTTTTCCTCCAAAACGTATTTATTCCGCCCGGATGAGCGGCATGGACATGCAGCGGGGGCCGCCTCGGCCGCGGGATAGCTCGGCCGAGGGCATTTCCAGGATCTCGATGCCGTTGTCGCGCAGGATGGGATTGGTCACGTCGTTGCGTTCGTATACGACCACCTTTCCCGGCGCGATCGCCAGCGTGTTCGAACCGTCGTTCCACTGCTCGCGCGCCGCGGCGATCATGTCGTCGCCGCCGCAGTAGATCAGCTTCACGCACTCGGTATGGGTATACTTTTCCAAAATGCGCTCGAGCGGAGCGTCGACTCTCTCGATATGCAGATCGGCCGGGTCCTTTGCACCGGGCGTGATCTCATAGACCGTCAGCGGACCGATGATGGCCGGATGGACGATATACTTGTCGGTGTCGATCTGCGTAAAGACCGTGTCGAGATGCATAAAGGCGCGGGTAGCGGGGATATCGAAGGCCAGCACGGTCCGCACCGTGGCATCCTGGTCGGAAAAGAGCCGCCTTGCGGCGTTTTCGATGCCGTCGGGCGAGGTGCGCTCGGAGATACCGATCGCGATCGTGTCCGCCGTGAGATTGAGCACGTCGCCTCCCTCGATGCTGGCGTGATCGTCCCGCTTGCAGTAACGGCGGACGGAGGAATAGTCCGGGTGATAGTTGAAGACATACTCCGCATAGATCGTCTCGCGGCGCCGCGTAGGGAAGCGCATGCGGTTGAGGAAAACGCCCGTTCCGACTGACGCGAAGGGATCGCGGGCGAAATAGAGGTTGGGCATCGGGTCGACGATCAGATCATCGGCAGGGGCGATGCGGTCCTGCAGCGAATAGGCCGAGGCCCCGCCCATCTCCTTGAGCGTGATGCCCTCCATCGTCTTTTTCACCAGCGCCTTGCCGGAATAGTTTTCCAGCAGATAGTCGCAGAGCTTGTCCTGCCATTTGCCGGTGCGGATATTGCCCTCGGTCAGCCATTGATAGAGGAAGGGGCGGATAAGCTCCGGTCGGAGTGCGAGCACCTCGGTCATCAGATCCTCGAGATAGACGACCTCCGTGCCGTTTTCGCGCAGGATGGCGGCGAAGGCGTCATGCTCGCGCTGGGCGACCTTCAAAAAAGGGATGTCATCGAAGAGCAGCTCCGGCAGGCGCTTCGGCGTCAGCTTCAGAAGCTCCTCTCCGGGGCGGTGCAGCAGCACCTTTTTCAGCGGCGCGATCTCGCTTTTGACACAAATACCGTTCATGATTCCCTCCAGGTCAGCGGTTTATTAAGCATCACATGCTTTCGGGGGCGGAGACGCCGATGAGCGCAAGCGCGTTGCGCAGCGTGATCATCGTCGCCGTCACAAGCCCGAGGCGCTGATTCGTCAGCTCCGCGTCATCGGGGTTGTTCACCTTGACGGCATTATAATAAGCGTGAAAGGTCTTGACCAGCGAGATGATATAGTCCGTCATCCTGTTGGGCTTGCGCATCGCCGCGTCGGCGGCGACCTCCGCGGGGAACTCGCCGATCTTCTTGAGCAGCTGCAGCTCCCGCTCGTCTGTCAGACGGTCATAACGCCCGGTCTTTTCAAAGCGTGCGATCTTCGGGTTGGTCAGGATCGAGTTCATGCGTGCGTGCGCGTACTGGGCATAGTAAACGGGGTTGTCGTTGTCGCGGCTGCGGGCCAGCTTCAAATCGAGATCCATGTGCGTGGCCACGTCCTTGGATACAAAGAACCAGCGCGCGGCGTCCACGCTGATGTCCTCGCACAGCTCGCGCAGACTCAGCGCGTTGCCGGTACGCTTGGACATTTTGACCTCTTTTCCGTCCTCTACCATGCGGACCATTTGGATAAGGTCCACCGCAAGCGTGCCTTCCGGGTAGCCCAGAGCGGTCAGCGCGGCCTGCATGCGTGTGATATAGGAGTGGTGGTCGGCGCCCCAGAGATCGACGAGCATCGGATAGCCGCGCTCGACCTTGTAAACGTGGTTGGCGATATCGGGCGTGAGATAGGACAACGTGCCGTCGCTCTTGCGCAGGACGCGGTCTTTGTCATCGCCGTAATCGCTCGAGCGGAACCACAGCGCGCCGTCCTGCTCGTAGAGAAGGCCCATTTCCTCCATGCGGCGCAGGCAGGCATTGATGCGCGCGCGGTCGTTTTCATAAAAAAACGTCTCGTGCATCCAGGAGTCGATCCTCACGCGGTAGAAGAGCAGATCCTCCTCGATCCTTTTCAGTTCCAGCTCCTTGCCGACGCGCATGAAATAGTCCATGCGTTCTCTTTCGTCGGCTTTGAGCCATCTGTCGCCGTCCTTCGCCGCGATCTCGGCGGCGATGGCGCGGATGTCCTCGGCGTGGTAGCCGTCCTCGGGCATGGGACAGTCCGCCCCACGGCCGAAGTACTCGAAATAGCGCGCGCTCAGCGAGCGGCCGAGCATCACGATCTGGTTGCCGGCGTCGTTGACGTAGTACTCGCGCAGCACGTCGTATCCGCTGAACTCCATCAGGCGGCAGATGCAGTCGCCCCAGGCGGCGTTGCGTGCGTGGCCGCAGTGCAGCCGCCCCGTCGGGTTGGCGGACACCCACTCGACGAGAACGCGCCTGCCCTTTCCGCTCTCGTTCCGGCCGTAGTTCTCCCCCGCCTCGATGACCTTGTCAATCAGGCCGCTGAGCGCGTCGGCCCTCAGCTTGAAGTTGATGAAGCCCGGCCGCGCGACGGTGACGCTCTCGGCCTCGGGCAGGAGCGCGGCAAGCTTTTCGGCAATCGGGGCGGCGATATCCATCGGGCTGCGCCGCAGCGTACGGGAAAGCTTCATCGCGACGTTCGTGGAATAATCGCCGAAGTCCGGGTTCTGCGGCGTCTCGACGACGTACAGGCCCTCCTCCGCTTCGATGTCCCACACGGCTCTTACGGCCTCGCGCGTGGCCTCATAGATCCTGGTTTCAAAATCGCTCATGTCATACTCCTTCTCCGCTCTGCAGGGGGCGGAGCTTTCTTTGCATAAAAAGGATAACGCTTTTTGCCTGTTTTCAGCCGTAGGTGTGCATGCCGTGCATCAGCGTGTTCACGCCGGCAAAAGTGAAGAAGACGAGAAAAACGGCTACGACAAGGAACAGCGCCATTTTCTTTCCCCGATGCTTTCCGCGAAGGCGCAGGTGCAGGTAAACGGCGTAGATGATCCAGGTGATCAGCGCCCAGACCTCCTTCGGGTCCCAGCTCCAGAAGCTCGACCAGGCCTGTTCGGCCCAGATCGCGCCGGAGAGGATCACCACCGTGAGGAACAGGAAGCCGAAGCTCACCAGACGATAGCTGAGATAATCCATCTGATCGAGCGCTTTATTGTCCGGCTCCTCCCGTTTGGAAAAGACCAGGTAGCGCACGCCGATACAGCCCGCGATGACAAAGGCCGCATAGGCGAGCACCGCCGAGCCGATGTGCACGCCGAACCACGCGCTGCGCAGCGCGGGCATCAGGTCGCGGATCTCCATCGGCTGGAGCGCCGCGTAAGTCATGATCAGCAGCACCGCGGGCAGCGCCGCGATCTTCAGCCAGTCTGCCCTGCCGCGGCCGCAGACGACGATCGACAGAAGCGCCGCGCCCCAGGCAAATCCGTTGGCAAACTCAAACTGATTGGAAAGCGGCAGTCTTCTCGCCGCAACACCGCGGGCGATGAAAAAGATCGTATGCAGCGCAAAGGCCGCGAGAAAGACGATCCATGCCGCGCGGAGCAGCTTTTCCTTTTTGAAGGCCGTGCCTGTGAACTCCAGCACGACCGAGACCGCATAGACGGCGAAGGCCGCGAAAAACAGGGTCTTCATGTCTCTTTCTCCCCTTCCCGAAGATATTTCTCATCCAACGCGGCAAGCTCGACGCGCATGCGCTCGGGCTTCGGGCCGCCGACGGCATAGCCCTCCGCGTCCAGCTTGACGGCGACTGGTTCACAGAAGAAGGTGATGAACAGCCCGAGGATCATCAGACAAAACGCCGCGATGAGCAGCGAATTGAGCAGGGTCGGGACCTGCTTGATGCGCAGCCCGGGATAGTCCACCGGCGTGTTGAAGGTGAAGCGCAGACCCAGGATCTCCAGCGAATCCCCTGGGACGGCCAGCGAGGGCGTGTACTCCCCGTCGGCCAGGATCTCAAAGGCGTAGATCGGATTGGGGTATGCGCCCTCGGTGCGCGTGATGAGCGTGACTTCGCCGTCCGGAGCGCGCAGAAAGTCCGGATAAAGCTGCTCAAAGACGATGGCGTTTCGGCTGTCGATGGTCAGATAGCTCATCTCGTCCAGCAGAAAGACGTCGCTGCCGCCCGTTTCAAGATTTGTCACGGTCACCGAGCCGGCTGTGCCGAAGCTCTGCTGAAAGAGCTTGCAGCCTCCGAAACGGAAGGGATGGTTGACCTTCAGCTCGGCGATCTCGCTGCGTCTGCCGTTGGGCAGCGTGATCCGGATATGGCTGGTGTAGTCCAGCCGCCCCGTCTCGTCCGTGATACGGAAATCCTGCACCCAGATCTCAGTCCCGTCGCTCATGCGGATCGACTCGCCGGGCATGCAGCGCTGATCCGTCACCGTGGGGGTATAGAGCGCGAGCGCGCCGAACACCAGCGTGAGCAGAATGGCCAGATGCGTCAGAAACGTGCCGTAGCGTCCGAGACTGCGTTTGGTGAAGACCTCGCATTCGCCGAGCTTCTCGACGCGGCAGCGCATGCCGAGCAGCTTGTCCCGCAGCGCGGCCACGCCCTCCGGCGTGAGGAGGACCGTATCGCGCAGATGGGCGGTACGCTCGCTTTCGCTCTTCGCCGCGCGTACGACCGAGGCGACGCGCAGGATGCTGCACAGCGTCAGATTGAGCCCGAGCAATCCGAGCAGCAGGATGAAATACCAGCTCGTGAAGATGCGATCAAAGCGCAGCAGCAGGATCGCCCCGTGGAAGGAGCTGTAGGTCTGCGCATACCAGGCGACCTCCCGTTCCTGCGGGATCACGGTACCGACCACCGAGCAGGCCGCGATCAGCACCAGAAGCAATATGCCGAAGCGCATGGAGCGCAGATAAGCGAGTATTCTTTTCATAAGCGCTCCTTTTTCAAGATAATCGTGAAAAGCTGCCCGCCCAGTCGGGCGGGCAGCTTACAAAAAGGGTCAGGTCATTATGCGGTCAGCGCTTTGAGCAGATTCAGCGCCTGGTTGCAGAGCTCTTCGGCCTTGTCAAGGCACTCGTAGGTCAACGTCGGGTTGTGCGCGCCCTCGGCGTTCTCCACGAAGACGAAATCCCAGTAGAACTGCGCGTTGCGGGCCAGGGCGCGGACGCGCGCGAGATCGGCATCGGTGTATTCGCCGCTCTCCACCGCGTCGGCCAGCAGCTCGGTGAGATACTCGAGCTCATAGCCGATGGAGTAGGTGCGATCCTCGACCTTCTGCTGCACGGCGCGGACCTCGCTCTTGAGATCGGTATGGCACTGCGAGCAGGTCTTTTCGATCAGATCGGGATTGTCAAGCGGGCTGACGAGGTTGTGGCTGCGGTATTCCGTCGCGTCCTCGGCCACCGCGTCGGGCATGTGGCAGTCGGCGCAGGTAAAGTCGTTCGCGTGCTGGCTGCCCTTGCCGAGGAAGGTCTCGAATTCGGGATGCTGCACCTTGATCTGCCGCACGCCGGTGCGGGGATTGGTCCAGTCGGCAAAGGCCTCGCCGTTGGAGAAGTTGGCCGGGTCGTTGAAGAAGGCCAGCATCTGATCGGGTGCCATGCTCTCGAGACTGTTGTGGGCGATCGTGGTCGCCTTTGTGTCGGGAGCGAAGTAATACTCGTTGTGGCACTGGCCGCAGGCGAGGTTCGCGCCGGCAACGCTGTCAAAGTCCTCGCCGAGCGCGTCGATCCAGTAGGTGTGCGTGACGACGATCTCTTCGGGCGTGTTGGCGTGGCAGTTGTAGCAGCTGATGCCTTCGGTGATCTCGGCCTGAACGTCCGTCCAGCTCTTCTTGTAGGCGGAGACGCCCTCCTCGTTCACCATGATGGTGAAGTCCGGAGTCTTGCAGGTCCAGCAGTTGGCGAGCGGATGGGGACGGCCGGTGGCCTCGATGTCCTGCACGTCGTAGTAGTGGCCGCGGGCGCTGCCGTAATCGATGGCAAAGCCGTAGCCCTCGTAGAGCGTGCGGAGCATGGGATAGATCTCAAGGTAGTCGTCGATGTCGTCGCTCTCTCTCGTCATGAGCCAGGAGTTATATTCGTTGGGGTACTGCTCCGCCCAGTCGGCCGCATGAACGACCGTGACGCCGGAATTGGTCACGACCCGGGAGGCCATCTTGACGGGCGACGCGGCGACAACGTTTTCTCCGCCGAAGCCGTCCGTGGACAGACCGCCGTTTTCCATGGCATTGAGCACAGCCGCCTTGATGCCGTCGGAGCTCAGCGTTGCGCCCGCAACGGAATCGACCTCAAGGCTCTGCGCCTCGAAGATCATACCGGGCAGCTTTTCGACGGCGACACTGCCGATCCCGTCGGTCTCGGAGTGGGAGACGACGTTGATCTGATAGATCTTGTTCTCGTCGGCGACGACTTCGACCTCGATGGGCCCGTTGCGGCCCTCGGCCGTGCCGCTCAGGTGCCGGGCAGTGGCAGGGATGTCTCCGGCGCTGGCGCCGACGGTGGCGGGCATCGCTTTCAAAACGGCGAAGACGATGCCGACGATCAGCACAAGCACGCCGCAGGCGAGGCCGACGATATCAGCCATCCTTCTCTGTTTCATGGTCATTTTTCTCATAATCGATCTCCTCACGATCGCCCCGCCGTCAGCGGCGCGGCATGATGAAAAGGGGATGCGTATGCGGAGGGGAAAAACGGCGCGGCGTCTCCCAGACGCGGCGGCAAATCCGCCTTTACCCGTTTATAGCATATCATACCGCACGGGAAATGGCAAGGGGCTAATCTGCTCAAGAAGATACTCCCAAAACTGCGCAAATTGCCGGAAAATGGAAAAACAGGTCCGGTTTTCTCATCACGGAATATACCGTCTTCTCTCACGGGCGGCGCAAAAAAGCAAAACAATTGACGCGCACGCGCTTTTTCTTTGTCGTATCAGTTGAAAAAATGTGTGATCGCATCGATCCGTCGTCAAAGCTCGCCGACAAGCTCCTCCGAGCGCAGGATCCGCGCGCCGGCGCGCGCCATGTCGGCGAGGTTGCTCTGCTGGATCTCCCCGGTGACGGAGGAGGTACAGTCGCTCAGCACCGTCACGTCGTAGTCCAGCGAGATCGCGTCGTAGCAGCTCGTGCGGATGCAGTTGGGCGTCGTTGTGCCCGCAAGGATCACGTGCCCGACGCGCAGGTCTTTGAGCAGCGCGTCGAGCCCGGTGTGGAAAAAGGCCGAGTAGCGCGGCTTGACGATATGATAGTCTCCCGGATCGGCGCCGAATTCCTCCGGCATGGCGGCGGAGATCTCTTCCTCGCAGCCGGGCGAGAGAGGCCGTCCGCCCGCGAGAAAGGCGGCGCGGCGCGGCTTTTCCACGTCGCTGCCGTCCGCGGCGTAGGCGCGCGTGACGAAGATCACCGGCACACCCGTTTCCCGGCAATGCGCGATCACGCGCGCGCAGGCCGGCACGGTAGCCGGCGCGCCCGCAATAAACAGCGGCGAGCGCGGGGAAAGAAAACCGTTCTGCATGTCGATGACCAAAAGCGCGCTTTTCATGGCGAGGCCTCCTTGGTGTGTTCCTGCGGACAGTATACAGGAAAACAGGCGATTTCTCAAGCGCGGCATGCGGGCGCTTTGGAAAAGCTATTTACTTTCTCCGCCGTGAATGTTAAAATATTTGAAGAAACAGCCGGGAAAAAGGAGGTCGCCGTCATGCCGGAAGCCATACTCGGATGCTGCGTCATCGGATATCTGCTGGGGAACATCAACCCCGCGTTTCTGTTCGCCAAATGCAAGGGCTATGATCCGCGCGTGGACGGCTCGGGCAACGCCGGCGCGTCCAACGCTTTCATTCTTGCGGGAAAGCTTGCCTTTTTCACAACGGCGATCCTCGACATTTTAAAGGCCTTTTTCGCCTGCCGCCTCTGCCGCTGTCTCTTTCCCACCCTTCCCGTTGCCGAACAGCTCGGCGGCGTGGCCTGTATCCTCGGGCATATGTATCCTGTCGTGCTCCGCTTCCGCGGAGGCAAGGGTCTGGCCAGCATCGGCGGCGCGATCCTGTCCTGGGACTGGCGGGTCTTTCTGGCGCTGCTGGCGCTGGCGGTGCTCATCGCTTTTCTGACGAACTATATCTGCTTCGTCGCGCCGACGATGTCGCTGCTCTTCCCCGCGCTGTACTATTGGCAGACGCGCTTTCTGCCCGCCGCTCTCGTCCTGATGATCCCCATCGTCCCGATCTTCTGCAAGCATTCGGAGAACTTCCGCCGCATCCGCGAGGGTACGGAGGTCAGGATGAGCTATCTTTGGAACAAGGACGGCGAGCTGCGGCGCACGGGAAGATCATAAGTTTTCCGCGCACAGGTATTGTTTCACCTTGTCTCCCGCGCCGGGATATGATATGATCGAAGCAAGAACAGTCCATCCGAAGCCGAATTGTGAAAAGCAGAAAGGAGCGCGCAAGCATGGTAATCCCGACCGTCCATTTCCGCAGCGAATACAGCGAGATCCCCCTCCGCATCGCGAAGGGACATTTTGCCACGAGCCACAGCCATATCAACTATTTCATCGACATGACCTATACCAAGCACCGTCTCGCCGAAGCGCGGCAGGCCGCGCGCGAGCTGGCGATCAAATATCGCAGCTCCGAGATCGTGGACACGATCCTGTGTCTCGACGGGACGGAGGTCCTCGGCGCGTGTCTGGCCGAGGAGCTGATTGAGGAGGGCATCCGCAATGAGAACGAGCACAACACGCTCTATGTCGTGACGCCCGAAATCACCACCGGAAACCTGCAGATCTTCCGCGAGAACATCGCGCACTTGATCCGCAGCCGCCATGTCCTGATCCTCGCCGCTTCCGTGACGACCGGCGGCGCCGTGCAGGAGGCGCTCGCGGCCGTTCGCTATTACGGCGGCATTCCCGTGGGTATCTGCAGCATCTTCTCCTGTCTGGACAGCTGCGGCGATTTTCCCGTCACGACGCTGTTCCACGCGAAGGTGCTCGGCGACTACCGCTCCGTGCCCGCCGCCCAGTGCCCGCTGTGCAAAGAGGGCGTCAAGCTCGACGCGCTCGTCAACAGCTACGGTATTTCGAGCTTCCTGTAAGCTTTTTCAAAAGAGCCGCCCATGTGGGCGGCTCTTTTGCGTTCGGAACGGTCCCCGGCTCAGCTTTCCTCGTACGGGAATACAAAAAGCGGGTCACCCGTTTGGGTGGCCCGCTTTTGTCTATGCCTTACACTAAAGATGTCGTACGCGCAGCCTGCGTCCCGCATGGGAAGAGCGCGAGAGAGGACGAGAGTCCTCTTTCGCGTTTGAGCGAAGCGGATCTTTCACGCGAAGCGTGCCAAAAGAGCCACCCCATATGGGGTGGCTCTTTTGGCACGCCTTAAGGGATTCGAACCCCTGCGAAGCCTGCCGCTGCGCGTCCTGCTTCGCAGCTTCCTTCCGCTGCGCTCAAAAAACGCTTCGCGTTTTGAGGTCAGGGGTTCGAACAGCCCTCGTACGGGAATACAAAAAGCGGGTCACCCAACGGGTGGCCCGCTTTTGGCACGCCTTAAGGGATTCGAACCCCTGACCTTCTGGTCCGTAGCCAGACGCTCTATCCAGCTGAGCTAAAGGCGCATGTCGTTTTGATCTTCGACAGCTTGAACATATTAGCACAGCTCGGATCGTTTTGCAAGTGTTTTTTCGCGCTTTTGTAAAAAACTTTACCAGCTCATGTTTTTGGACACAGAGTCCGCCATGTCGCCGATCACACGGGCGACGGCGCTTTTGACGTCCTTCTTCTTCGGGCGCATCAGCAGCGTCGAAACCACGCCGACCGCAAGCCCCACGCCCATGCCGAGATAGAGATCGTTGTTTTTCATCCTGTACTCCCCTTCCGCCGCGCTTGCGCAGCTTTTTTTCACGGATAGTATGTGCAGTTTATGAAAAAGAAACCGTCCTTTTCCATCCGTAACAGAAAATCCATTGATAGCGGCAGGCAAGATGTGCTATTATATTATTTATAGTTATAGTAAACGCTTCTTTTCAGACGGGGAGGCGAAGCGATGAGCGTAAAGATCCTGGCCGTGGGCGACGTGTGCGGCGAGCCCGGGCTGGCTTTTCTGAACAACAACCTGAAAAACTACCGCAGAGAACGGGGCATCGATTTCGTCGTCGTCAACGGCGAGAACGCCAACGTTGTCGGCATTACACCCAAGCAGGCGGATTTGATCCTGCACGCCGGGGCGGACGTGGTGACGCTCGGAAACCACACCTGGACGCGGACGGAGCTGCGCCCCTATCTGGAGGAGCGGCGCCGCATTCTGCGCCCGGCCAACTTCGCGCCGCAGTGTCCCGGCAAGGGCATCGAGGTCTATTCCACCGACTTCGGCGATGTGTGCGTACTCAATCTGATGGGCCGCTTCACGTTGGACGTCAACACCGACAACCCCTTCGTCATTGCTGACGGCTTTATGGAGGAGATCCGCGAAAAGATCATCCTTGTGGACTTCCACGCCGAGGGCACCAGCGAAAAGCGTGCGATGGGTTTCCTGCTTGACGGGCGCGCAAGCGCCGTATGGGGCACGCACACGCATGTGCAGACCTCCGACGCACAGGTGCTGCCCAAGGGCACGGGCTACATCACAGATCTGGGTATGACCGGGGCGGTAAACGCCGTCCTCGGCATCGACCCGGAGCAGAGCATCGGCAAGTTCATGGGCGATCCCCCGCGCCGTTACGAATCAGCAAAGGGGCCCGCCAAAATGGAGGGCTGCCTGTTCGAGATCGATCCCGAGACCGGCCGCTGCCTGTCCGCCGAGGGGGTGAGGCTGACGTGAAGGAGCTGCGTATCCTGCACACGGCGGATCTGCACATGGACTCTCCCTTTGAAGGGCTGGGCGCCAGCAAGGCCTCGGTCCGCCGCGGCGAGCAGCGCGATCTGCTCGGCCGCATCGCGGCGCTCGCCGCATCCGAGCAGGTCGATCTGGTGCTCTTCTCCGGCGATCTGCTGGACAGCGACAACACCTTCTACGAGACGGGCGAGGAGTTGATCCGCGCCCTGCGGCAGATCCGCGTTCCGGTGTTCATCGCGCCGGGCAACCACGATTTTTATTCTGAACGCTCACCCTATGCGCGGCTGAAGCTGCCGGAAAACATCCACATCTTTTCCGAAAACGCGATCCGCTGCGTTGATCTCTCTTCTCTCGGCTTCTGCGTATACGGCGCGGCCTTCACCGATCGGCGCAGCGGACCTCTGCTGCGCGGCTTTCACGCCGAGAGGCGGGAGGGCGTGTACAATATCCTCTGTCTGCACGGCGAGGTCGGCGTGCGCGATTCGATCTACGATCCGATCAGCGAGGAGGATCTCGCACGCAGCGGCATGGACTACGCCGCGCTGGGCCATGTGCACAAAACGGGCGGCCTGTGCCGCGCGGGCACGACCTGGTATTCCTGGCCCGGCTGCCCCGAAGGGCGCGGCTTTGACGAGACGGGAGAAAAGACGCTTAACCTCATTGAGCTCAGCGGTGGGAACTGCACGCTGCGGCCGCTTTCCGTGGCCAGCCGCCGCTATGAGACGATGGAGGTCGACGTCAGTGAGACCGAGCCGCTGCTCGCCGTCCATACGCGGCTGCCGGACGAGACCGTGCGCGATATCTACCGCATCGTCCTCCGCGGCGAGACGGACGCGCCGCCCGATCTTACGCGCCTGTATGAAAATCTCAGCGAGTTCTTCTTCGAGCTGCAGCTGCGCGACGAGACGCGCCTGCGTCGCAGCGTGTGGGAGCGCTCCGGCGACGATTCGCTGCGCGGGCTCTTCCTGCTGAAGCTGCGCGAGCGCTACGACGCCGCGAAGACCGACGCCGAGCGCCTGCATATCGAGCAGGCCGCCCGCTGGGGTCTCGCCGCGATCGACAATCGGGAGGAGGTGGTCCGTCATGAGGATCAATAAACTGACGGCCTCCTTCGGAAAACTCGAAAACGAGACTCTTACCTTCCATGAGGGGCTCAACGTGATCAACGCCCCGAACGAGAGCGGCAAATCCACCTGGTGCGCCTTTATCCGCGCGATGCTCTACGGCGTCGACTCCGGCGAGCGGGCGCGCGGCGGCTATCTGCCGGATAAGCAGCGCTATGCCCCTTGGTCCGGCGCGCCGATGGAAGGGCAGATGGACGTGACGGCCGACCGCTGTGACATCACGCTCACGCGTACCACGCGCACAAAGAGCGCGCCCATGCGCGAATTCTCCGCCACCTACACCGGCACGAACATACGCGTGGACGGCATGACCGGCTCCAACGCGGGCGAACAGCTCACGGGCGTGACACGCGACGTGTTCCGCCGCAGCGCCTTTATCGAGCAGGGCTCGGTGGCCGTGTCGGGCAGCCCGGATCTTGAGCGCCGCATCAACGCCATCGTTTCCACCGGCGAGGAAGAAACCTCTTTCACCGAGGCCGACGCGCGGCTGCGCGCCTGGCAGCGCAAGCGCCGTTATAACCGCCGCGGCATGCTGCCGGATCTTGAAAACAAGATCGAGGACTCCCGCCGCCTTTTGGAGGATATGGACGGCTCAGCGGAAAACATCGAGGCGCTCGAGCGGCAGCTGGAGCAGACGAAGAAAGACTGTGTACGTCTCGAGAATGAGGTGACCGAGAGCCGAAAGCGCCAGCGCCGCGAATCGATCGAGACGCTCAGCCGCGGCCGCGCCGCGCTCAGCGAGGCCGACGGCGAGCACGACGCCGCGATAGAGCGTCTTTCCGAGTGCCGCGGCGAGCTGCGCCGCAGCACCTTCGAGGGCATGGATATCCAGACCGTCGAGGATCGCGTCAGCGCCGCGCTCACGCGGATGGTCGAGCTCAAGGACATCTATAAAAAGAAGGCCTCGCCGCTGTGGCTGATCCTGTCCTTTCTGCTGACCGCCGCAGGCGTCACGCTCTATACGATCTATGAAAGCATCGTGTGGATCGCCGCTGCAGGCGTGTTCCTCATCGTCGCGGTCGTGCTGCTCACGCTCTATCTCAAGGCGCGCAGAACCGCAGCCGACGCGCGCGAGGAGCGCGCTTCGATCCTGAGAGGCTACGGCGTTGCCCATGCGTCCGAACTTTCCGCCGCGCTGGAGGACTATCGCAGGCGCTATGCCGCCGTCCTTGCCGCCGAGGAAAACGAGCGCCGGACGCGCGAGCTCTACGAGCAGGCGCGCCGCCGCCAGGAGCAGCTGGAGGCCTCCGCTCTGGCTGATCTCGACTTTGTCGCCGGCAGCTCGCAGGCCGCACGGCTCGGGCGCGAGCTGAACGCCAAGCGTGCCGAGGCCGAGCATCTCAACGCACAGATCGCCACGCTCAAGGGCCGTCTGTCTGCCATGGGCGACACGATGGTCCTGCGCAGCGAGCTTGGCATGATGGAGACCGAGCACGCGCTGCTCGAGCAGGAATACGAGGATATTTCGCTGGCCGCCGAGACGCTGCGCGGCGCAGACGACGAGCTGCAAAGCCGCTTTTCACCCGAGCTCGGACGCGTTGCGGCGGAATACATGTCCCGCGTGACCGGCGGGCGCTACTCGCAGGTGCTGATCAACCGCGACTTCTCAGCCATGACCCGCACGGACGCCGACGCCGTGGCGCACGACAGCGTCTATTTGAGCGCGGGGACGATGGATCTGCTCTATCTGGCGGTGCGCCTCGCAGTCTGCAAGCTGGCTCTCCCGGAGGGCGAGCCCTGCCCGCTCATCATCGACGACGCGCTGGTCAATCTCGACGAGACGCGTCTGAAGCAGGCGATGGATCTCCTCAAGGAGATCGCCAAAGAGCGACAGATCATCCTCTTCACCTGTCGGCCCGTGACTTAGGAGCCGAAGGTCAACCGATAAGAAAGACTGCTGAGCATGCCGCTCAGCAGTCTTTTTGTCGGGCGGAGATCAGACGGCCCCATAATTCGAGCAGACGAAAGCGCAGGGCGGTGCCGTCGGAAGTAAGGATCTGAAAGCTCTCCTCGCCGACGCTTTGCTCCAACTGCTCCGTGCTCTCCAGACTCATACAGATCGGCGGGAAGACAACGCACCACCAGTTGCGCCCCTCCCCTTTTCCTAGGATCACGCGCAGCGAGTCGTAGCCGCCTGCGGGCAGCGCGACGGGGCCATAGCTGCGCGTGGGATAGGGCTCGCGCGTGAGCGTGACAGTGACCGTTCGCCCCTCGGCGGCCGCAGCCGCGGCGTTTTGCAGCTCAGGGAGCGAGCGCGTCAGGATCTCGCCCGCCTCGGCTTTGCTTTCCGCTCCTTCGAGGCGCGGCGAGAGAAAGCTCAGCACCGCGTCGCGTACGCGCAGCTTGAGCGCCTGCTCCTCCGCGCTGTCGTCAGCGGCCAGCACATGGAGGCGGATCAGGGAGGAGCTGATCCGCTCGGTCTGCCCCTGCGCCCATACCGCGGCGCATAGCGTGAGACACAGCGCGCACAGCAGCGCCAGTTCCCATGCTTTGAGATGCCTTGCCTGTTCAGACATAAAAAAACCGCCTGTCACTTAATGGATACCACAAGTATAGACGGTTTTGCTTTTTCTTAATCTCAAATTCCCCGCTGCCTATCCCGCGGGGAAAGCGGCGGAAGGTCGGCAGCGGCAGGCGGCCTTACAGCAGCGCGCCGACGGTTTCGGCCGTGCAGCAGAAACGGTACTCCTTTTTCAGCGTCGCGCACGCCGCCTCGGCCGCAGCCCGGTCACGGAACACGCCGAAGACGGCCGAGCCCGTTCCGGTCATCAGCGCGCCGAGCGCACCGCAGTCGAGCAGCGCGCCCTTTGCCGCCCGGATCGTGCGCATGCGGCGGTCCGGTACGTCCTCAAAGACGTTGTACATTCGCCGGCAGAGCCCGTCGAGATCGCCCTTTTCCAGCGCAGCGCTCAGGCCGTCGGTGTCCGGGTGACAGCTCAGTTTCGCCTCGTCCAGCTTCTTGAACAGCTCCGGCGTGGAGATCGAAAAGTCCGGTTTGCAGATGGCAAAGCAGCACGGAGGCAGCGGCGGGAGCGGCTGCAGGATCTCGCCGCGGCCGGAGGCCAGCGCCGTGCCGCCGCGCAGGCAGAAGGCCACGTCCGATCCGACCTTCTCCCCGACTGCGCACAACTCCTTCTCCGACAGAGGGCCGCCGTAGGCGCGGTTGAGTGCGCGCAGCACCGCAGCCGCGTCCGCCGAGCCGCCCGCCATACCTGCTCCGACGGGGATGCTTTTGCGGATGGCGATCTTCATTCCCCGCTCGCCGTCGCCCACAAGCTCGAGAAACTGCAGCGCAGCCCGCACCGCGAGGTTGCGCCTGTCCCCCGGAACATATGGCAGCGAGGTTGCGGCGTGTACAAGACCGTCGCGCTCGGGAGAGATCGTCAGCTCATCGCAGAGCGATACCGTCTGCATGATCATGAGCATGTCATGATAGCCGTCGGCGCGCCGGGCCGTGACGTCCAGCGAGATATTCAGCTTGGCATAGGCCTTCTCCGTGACCGGCAAGGCGGGTCTTTGATCACTCAAAGTAATACACTCTCATTTCATACGGCCGCGAGGTAAAGCCGTTCATAATGACGAAATTGTACTCGTAATTGCTGAACACCAGCATTCTGGAATCCAGCTCAAAGCCCTCCGGCGCATCGAAACGAAGCGCTTTCTTGGTAAAGGAGCAGATAACGAGCAGTCTCTTTCCCTCGTAGCTCCGTTCGTAAACATAGAAGTTCTTGTCCTTAGGGAAATACTCTTTGTAATCCCCCCAGACAGCGACGGGCGTCTCCTTCCTGAACTTCAGAATCGCGCGGTAGAAGTTCAGCAGCGAGTTCGGGTCGTCCTCCTGACTGGCGGCGTTGATCTCGTGATAGTTCTCGTTGACGAAGAACCAGGGCGTCCCGCTTGTAAATCCGGCATTTGGGCCGTCCGTCCACTGGAACGGCGTGCGGGCGTTGTCGCGGCTGGAGCGTGCGAGGAGCTTCATCGCCGTCGAACGCGGCATGAAACGCGTGGCGATGTCGATATTGTTTTCGGCCATCACATCTTTATACATGCTGAGCTCCGGCAGATTGATGTTCAGCATGCCGATTTCCTGGCCCTGATAGATAAAGGGCGTGCCCTGCTGGAGAATATACATGGCCGCGAGCATCTTGCCGCTCTCGGTGCGGTATTCCTCACTGCCGTAGCGGCTGATGATGCGCGGATGGTCGTGGTTCTCTATGTAGAGCGCGTTCCAGGCCCTGCCCTGCAGCTTTTTCTGCCATTCGGAGAAAGCGCGCTTCATTTTCACGAGGTTGAAGGGCAGCTGGAGCATGTCGAGCATGAAGCAGTCGGCCTCCATATGCGAGAAGCCGATCATCTCGTCAAGCACCTTGTCCCCATCCTCGGCGATGTATTTGAGCGCGACATCCGCGGTGGTCATCGGGCTCTCGCCGACGGTAAAGCAGTCGTAGTGGTCCAGCACGTCGCGTTTGAATTCCATCAGATACTCGTGCGCCTTGGGCCGGTTGGCATAGCGGTTGATGCCGTTGGCGACGGGCAGCGGCGGATAGGAGCTCGGAAGGCCCTCGTCCTTGGCGATGAAGGTGATGACGTCCTCGCGGAAGCCGTCCACGCCCATATCCAGCCAGAAGCGCAGAATGTTTTTGACCTCCTCGCGTACGCGCGGATTTGCCATGTTCAGATCCGGCTGCTTTTTGGCGAAAACGTGCAGATAGTACTCGTCGAGAGAGGCGTCGTACTCCCAGGCGCCGCCCTCAAAGACACTCGTCCAGTTGTTGGGCGGCAGGCGGCGGCCGTTTTTCGCCCGCTTGCCCTTGCGCCAGAAGTAATAGTCGTGATAGGGGCTGTTCCTGTCCTTCCGCCCCTCGATGAACCAGCGGTGTTCGTCCGAGGTGTGGTTGACAACAAGATCCATGAACACCTTCATCCCCCGCGCATGCGCGCCGTCGAGTACCTGCCGGAAGACCTGCAGGTCGCCGTAGTCGGGATGGATGTCCATGTAATCCGAGATGTCGTAGCCGTAGTCGGCGTTGGGCGAGGGAAACAGCGGCGAGAACCAGATCGCGTCGACGTTCAGCGACTTGATATAGTCGAGCTTTCCCAGCACGCCCCACAGATCGCCGATGCCGTCGCCGTTCCCGTCGCAGAAGCTGCGCGGCCAGATCTGATAGACGGACATATTTTTGTACCAATCGCTCTTCGCCATGTTCGATCCCTTCTTCCGAACGATGAATGTAAAAGTATTGTATCACGATTTGAAAAAGATGTAAACGAAAAACGGGTCTGCCGCCGGCAGACCCGTTTTTCGTTAAAAGATCAAAGATACTGGAATGCAAGGATGACCAGCGCCATGCCGACTGCAAAGCAGAGGCCGACGAGCAGAATCGCCTTCATGGCGCCCATGATCGCCCAGATCCGCTCTTTGCGGGAGAGACCGTCGCCCTCCGCGGGGCTGACGGGACCGCTTTGGCGGTTTCTCTCCATGCCGGCTGCGGAACGGAGCGCGTTCGGATCGAAGCCGAAGAGGTTGCGGCGCGTCACGCCGCTCATATCGGCTATGGTCCGGCCGTCGTCCTCGAGCTCCTCGCGCTTGCGCTCGCTCATTCCTTATCGTAGAGGTGGCAGACCACGAAGTGGCCGGGCTCGACCTCGACCTGCTTGGGCACCTCGTGCTTGCAGCGCTCCGTGCAGCGGGCGCAGCGGGTGTGGAACTTGCAGCCGGCGGGCGGATTGGCCGGGCTGGGGATGCTGCCCTCGAGCACGATGCGGTTCATCTTCGCGTTCGGATCCGGGACGGGGATCGCCGAGAACAGCGCCTCGGTGTAGGGGTGCAGCGGGTTGGAGAAGATATCCTCCGTCGAGCCGTACTCCACCAGATCGCCCAGATACATGACGCCGACCGAGTCGGAAATGTGCTCGACGACGGAGAGATCGTGGGAGATAAAGAGATAGGTCAGCTTGAACTGCTCCTGCAGGTCGCGCAGCAGGTTGATGATCTGCGCCTGGATCGACACGTCCAGCGCGGAGACCGGCTCGTCGCAGACGACGAACTCCGGATTGAGCGCGAGGGCGCGCGCGATGCAGATACGCTGGCGCTGGCCGCCGGAGAACTCGTGCGGATAACGGTCCTTATGGAAGGGCTGCAGGCCGCACTTGTCCATGATGTTGTCGATATAGTCGTCAAACTCGTTGGCGGGGACGAGCTTGTGTTCGCGCACGGCCTCGCCGATGATCTCGCCGACGGGCAGACGCGGGGAGAGGCTGGAGAAGGGGTCCTGGAAGATGATCTGCATCTTCGGGCGCATCGCGCGCATCTCCTTGGGCGTAAGGTCGTAGACCTCCTGGCCGTTGAAGAGCACCTGGCCGCCGGATTTCTCCCCCGCGAGACGGAGGATCGTACGGCCGGTCGTGGTCTTGCCGCAGCCGGACTCGCCGACGAGGCCCATCGTGGTGCCGCGCTTGAGATTGAAGGTGACGCCGTCGACGGCCTTGACGTAGCCGACGGTATGGGCGATCAGGCCGTCCTTGATCGGGAAGTATTTCTTGAGCGCGTTGACCATCAGGATGTACTGCGGGTCATACTCAACGGGCGTAAAATTGTTCTCGATCACCAGGGAGGATTTCTTTTGCTCGCTCATTTCGCATCCTCCTTCTTGTCATAGTAGCGATAGCAGCTGACCTTGTGCGTCTCGCTGAGACTGATCATCTCGGGGTACGCGCCGCTGCAGCGCTCGACGCACTTCTCGCAGCGGTCCTTGAAGTAGCAGTAGTCGGGCATGTTGATCGGGTTGGGCACCTTGCCGGGGATGGAATAGAGCTTGTCGATCTTCTTGCCGACGACGGGCTTGGACTCCATCAGGCCGATGGTGTAGGGGTGGGCCGGGTGATAGAAGATATCCTCCGCCGTGCCCTTTTCGACGATGCGGCCCGCGTACATGACCACCACGTAGTCCGCCATCTCGGCGATAACGCCGAGGTCGTGGGTGATGAACATGATCGAGGAGTTGATCTTGTCCTTAAGGTTGCGCAGCAGGTCCAGGATCTGGGCCTGGATCGTTACGTCCAGAGCCGTGGTCGGCTCGTCGGCGATGATGATGCGGGGGTTGCAGGCCAAAGCCATCGCGATGACGACGCGCTGGCGCATGCCGCCGGAGAGCTCGTGCGGGAACATCTTGTAGACGCCCTCGGAGTTCGCGATGCCGACCATTTCCAGCAGCTCGATCGTGCGGGCCTTGATATCCGCCTCGCTCTTGCCCTCGCCGTCGTGCAGCTCGATGACCTCGTTGATCTGATCGCCGATGCGGAAGACGGGGTTGAGCGCAGTCATGGGCTCCTGAAAGATCATGGACACGTAGTTGCCCCTCAGGCGCTGCAGCACCTCGTTGGGCGCCTTGGTCACGTCGTAGGCCTTGCCGTTGCCCATGTTCAGACGGATCTCGCCCTCGACGACCTGACCCTGCGGGCGCTGGAGCAGCTGCATGAGCGAGAGGGAGGTGACGGACTTGCCGCAGCCCGACTCGCCCACGACGCCCACGGTCTTGCCGATGGGCACGTCATAGCTCACGCCGTCGACGGCTTTGACCGTGCCGGCATCGGTGAAGAAGTAGGTGTGGAGGTTGTCGAACTCCACGGAGTTGTTCGGATCGTGCATCTGCGTGAGATACTCGCTCTCCGGAACGTTTTTGCGTTTGCGCGCCTTTTCGTAGGCGTTCGTGATCTTACGGTTCTCTCTCGAAATGCGCCGCGCTTCACGGGCGGAGAGATAGCCTTCGCTCTTCTTTGCCATATCCTCTCCTCCTTAACGCTTCATTTTCGGGTCAAAGGCGTCGCGCAGACCGTCGCCCACCAGGTTCCAGGCCAGGACCGTCAGCAGCAGCAGGGCGCCGGCCGGGATCCAGATGAACCAGTAGTGCTGAAGGACGAAGGTGTTGTTGACGTCGTTGATGATGTTGCCCCAGGAGGCGAAGGGGTACTTGACGCCGAGGCCGAGGAAGCTCAGCGAGGCCTCGGTGATGATCGTACCGCCGATGCCCATCGTGACGGAGACGATGATCTGCGGGATGACGTTCGGCACAAGGTGCTTGAAGATACGGCGCGAGACGCTGATGCCGCCGGCTTCGGTGGCGGTCATGAATTCCTGCTCGCGCAGCGAGAGGATCTGGCCGCGGATCAGACGCGCCATGCCGGGCCAGCCCAGGAAGCCGAGGATCAGCATCAGGTAGACCATGCGCAGCTTCGGGTCCATGTTCATGGCGTCCATGGCCGCGCCGATGATGATGATGACCGGCATCGAGGGGATGCAGTAGAAGATATCGACGATACGCATGATCAGGTTGTCGACCCACTTGCCGAAGTAGCCGGCGAGGCCGCCCATGATGATGCCGAGGAAGGTGGCAATCAGCTCGACGATGAAGCCGATGATCAGGCTCACGCGGCCGCCGTACATCAGACGCGTCAGCATGTCCATGCCGTTGCGGTCGGTGCCGAGGGGATGCTCGCGGCTCGGCTGGCCGTAGGTGTCGTACACGCGCGTCTCGGTGGCCCGGCGGATCTTCCAGTTCTTCACGTCGGGCTTGTAGTCGATGATGTACTCGGACTCCACGCCGTCGACGTCGGTGAAGACAAAGCTGTCGGCGCCGGCCTCGAGCTCGGCCGCCAGCTCCTCCTGGAAGGCGCGGGAGAGGAACTGTCCGGGCACGATGGTCTGGATGACGTAGCGGCTGATGAAGGCGAGCTCATCGCCGTCGGAGGAGAAAACGCCGCCGTCTTCGTCGATCACATAGTTCTTTCCGTCCGCCGTGAAGCTTGTGCCGTCGTTGGTGTAGGCCTTCAGGGCGTTGAAGATGAAATCGAAGGAGAAATTCGTGCCCTCGACGCTCGGGGTCACGATGTCCTTGTACGCAAGACCGATGGTCGTGTCGGTGTCGGCCAGGGTCACGCGGTAGAAGTCCTTGCCCTCCTCGATCACGCCGTAGGTCACGTCACGGTAGGTGACGGTGTCCTGCTTTTTCGTTGTGGCCAGGACGACCTGCGCCTGGATGATGGAGTCGAACTTCTGATCCGGCGCGGCGGCGTAACGGAACTCCGTGTTTTTGACGGCTCCGGCGTATTCCTTGTTCTGGATGTCGATGCGGTAGAACTGCTGGTTTTCCTTGTAGGGGCTGATGATGCCGCCGATGAAGGAAAAGATGAACATGAAGGCCAGGATGCACAGACCCACGACCGCGATGCGGTTGCGGAAAAAGCGCTTGGCGACCATGGCGCCCGGCGACAGGACCTTGACGCGGCGGTCGTCGTTGAGGGAATACTGCTCTTCTTCGGAGGCAGCGGGAACTTCTTTCTTTTCGAGATCTTCGTTCATTTTCGCTCCTCCTTTCTTATGCGATGCGTACGCGCGGATCGACCACGGCGTACAGGATGTCCGCGATCAGGTTGCCCAGCAGCGTGAGGATGGCCAGGAAGGCCAGATAGAACATGCTGAACGGGATATCGCCGCCGACCATCGCGTGGTAGGAGGCGTAGCCGATGCCCGGGATGGAGAACATCGTTTCGGTGAACAGGGCGCCGGAGAACAGGCCCGGCAGCGATCCGCCCACGATCGTGACCAGGGGGATGAGCGTGTTGCGGAAGGCGTGCTTGTAGATGACCTTGTGCTCGTCGAGACCCTTGGCGCGCGCCGTGCGGATGTAGTCGGCGTTCAGGACCTCGAGCATGTTGGTACGCGTGTAACGCATCAGTCCGCCGATGGAGATGACGATCAGCGTCACGATCGGCAGCACCAGGTGGTGGCACTTGTCGAGGAACTGGTGGGCGGCGTCAAGCTGCATGTAATTGCGTCCGACCAGACCGAAGAGGTCGAACCAGCCGAGCTTGACGCAGAAGACCAGCTTCA
This sequence comes from Oscillospiraceae bacterium, assembly GCA_017403885.1. Lineage (GTDB taxonomy): Bacteria > Bacillota > Clostridia > Oscillospirales > Oscillospiraceae > Limivicinus. The sequence continues at coordinate 2,957 of JAFRDM010000018.1, read as the reverse complement.
GCAGGGCGATGAAGAAGAAGGTCGGCAGCGAGATGAAGGCCAGGGCCAGGACCGAGATCGTATAGTCGGTCTTGGTGTACTGCTTCGTCGCCGCGATGATGCCGAGCGGGATGGCGATGATCAGCTCGAAGAACATCGTGATCAGACCCATCCAGAAGCTGAGCCACACGGTCTTGTTGAACTCATCGATGACGGGGATGGTGTAGTACCAGCTGTCGCCGAAGTTGCCGCGGAAGAAGTCGCGAAGCCAGTAGAAGTAGCCGCCCAGGATACCCTTGTCCATGTTGTACATGGCCGTGAGCTGGGCCATCCACTCCTCATAGCTCTTCGAGCCGGGCTGCTGAGCCTTGGAGCGGGCGACGTTTTCGATGTAGGATGTGGGCAGACAGCGCATCAGGGTGTAGATGATCAGCATCACGAAGAAGAAGATGATCACCGAGAGAAAGAGACGCTTGATGATGTACTTGCGCACAGGCATGACCTCCGTTCGTTTCGGCAGCGCGGAGCTTTAAGAGGAAAAATTTACCTCCGCCGCGCTTACCATATAATATCCGTACTGCCGCATACCCAAAAACGGCTTTCAAGGCGAGAAAGCCGCCCTTGGATATACGGCGGTCGGGGGATATCCCTGCGCCCCCGAGGGGGCGCAGGGATATGATATGTGCTGTATGATTTTTTCGATTGCCTTACCGGAATCAGCCGTTGAGCTCGATGTTCTCGATCTCGGAAGCCCAGCCGTAGAAGGTGGTGATGTCGGGCGTCATGGTAGCCATGTTGACACGCTCGGTGGAGAAGAGAACAGCGTTCTGGCGCTGATAGGTCGGGGTCTCGACGGCCCAGTCGACGACGATGTCGAGAGCGGCCTTGTACATGGCCTTGCGGTAGGCCTGGTCGGTGGAGGCGCGGGCGTCGAGGATGATCTGGTCAAGCTCGGGATCCGCGATGCAGTACTCGTAGTTGCTGCCGCCCTGGGCAGGGCCGCCCTGCGGGTTCTTGCCGGGCTCCTTGGTCGGGCCGTTGGCAACGTCGGAGTAGTAGATCTGGTACATGTCGGGATCGACGGTGGCGCCCCAAGCGGCGGCCCACATCTCGACCTGGATGGCGTCGAGGTTATCCCACAGATCGGAGCTGTTGGAGAGGTCCTTGATCACGAGGGTCATGCCGATGGTCTCGAGAGCCTTGCGGGCCTCGTCAACGATCATGAAGGCGGGGTGATCGCCAATGCCGTCGCCCGGGATCCAGAAGGTGTACTCGAGCTTGGCGCCCTTCGGGGCGGCGGTCAGCTTGCCGTCCTCGACGGTGTAGCCGGCCTTCTCGAACCAGCCGAGAGCGGCCTGGAGAGCGGCCTCGTACTTCTGCTCGGCGGTCATGTCGGCAGTGTAGATGTCGTTGCCGTCAACGTCGACGGAGAAGGCCACCTTGTAGCCGTCGTCAGCGGGACGCGGAGCGGCCCAGGAGGTGTTGGAGATCGGGTAGTTGATGACAGCGGCGCGGTCGCCGTAGTAGGAGTCGATAGCGACGTCACGGTAGACGGAGAAGATGGTGCCGAAGGCCTTGCGCAGCGCCTTGGAGGCGTCGGAGGCGGGCTCGCCGTTGACGTTGACGTTCATGGCGTTCTGGCCGATGTAGCCGTAGCCGAGGTTATCGACGGTGTTGGTGGTGATGATGTCGCCGGTCAGCTCGCCGTTGGAGTTGGTGGCCATGATGGCGGCAATGTTGTCGTTGGTGAAGGACGGATCGCCGATGTCGATGGTGCCGGTGGTGATACCGTTGAGCTTATCCTGGTCGGCGGTGGTCTCGAGGAAGTTCATGTGCTTGATCTTCGGAGCGCCCTTGAAGTAGCTCTCGTTGGCCTCGAAGTAGACGACGCCGTTCTCAAACTTGACGAACTTGTAGGGGCCGGCGCCCATGGGCTGGGTGGTCTTGGCACGAACGATGCTCAGATCGCCCTTCGGGAAGCCGAAGCTGTCATTGTCGTAGTCGTACAGGGAAGCATCGCCGTAGTAGTGCATCGGGCAGATGGCAACGCCGAGCTGGTAGATCGCGACGGCGTCGACCTTGGTCATGACGATGCGCATGTTGTAGTCGTCGATCTTCTGGATGCCTTCGATCTTGGTGGCGGACTCGCCGGTCTGGACACCCTTGCCGGTGAAGTCGCCGGCGGTCGGGAAGAGCTCGTCAAGGCCCTTGCCGGCCTTCTCGGTGCCGATCATGGTGAACACGTCGTCGCCGTAGGCAGCCCACAGGGCGGCGGCGAAGGACTCGACGGTGTTCTCCTCGGGAGCGAAGCCCCAGAGGCCGGCGGAAGAAGCAACGTCAACAGCGCCGTAGGCGGCGTAGTTCTCGCAGCAGTAGTCGGTGATGTCCTGGGCCAGAGCCACGACGGCCTCGTCAGCGGCGGACCAGAAAGCGTTGTACTGCTCTTCGGTGAAGAACTCGTTCTCAACGTAGCCCTCGCCGCGGCCGGCAGCAATGATCAGGTTGGCCAGGGACTCCATGCCGCTGCGGTAGGCGTCCATGCCGAGGATCGGCTGGGCGTACAGCGTGCTGGATCCGTCATAGGTCGGGTCGCAGAGGACGTACATCGAGAAGATGACGTCGTCGATGGTGACGGGCTCACCGTCGGAGAAGACGAGGTCGTTACGGAGCGTGAAGTCGTAGTAGACGGTGCCGTCTTCGTTCTCGGTGATCGTGAGGTCAGCCGGGCCGTAGTAGGTGTACGGGGTGCCGTTGAACTCGATGGTCTCACCTTCGATGCCCTTCTGGATGATGGCGCCGGTACGATCGGAAGTCAGCAGGCCGATCTGGGTCATGGCCTGGACGTCCTGGTCGTAAGCGGTCTCGGAGAAGAAGGGGGAGAACTTGCTGTTGAACGGGCTGTAGCCGACAACAAGCGGGGTGGTCTCGTTCGCAGAGGGGGCCTCGGCGGCGGGAGCCTCGGCAGCGGGGGCCTCGGC